>DATKWY010000144.1:0-2868 GCA_035529295.1 Candidatus Desulfaltia sp.
AGTTGGCCAGGAAAGCCGCCTTCGTGGCTATGATGCTGTGGGTGTACGGTATCACAAGCATAATCCACTGGACGGTCTGGGGCAGCATCTCGATGTCACTGAACATGAGCACGACAGCCGGGATCATTATCGGCGTGATGAGCACCCCTGTGAAGCTCTGGGCGCTCCTCACGTTGTCGGCGAACACCGCCACGCTCAGGGCCATGGCCAGGGCCGAGACCAGGGTCACGAAGATGACCACCCCCACCAGCACCATACCGAAGGGCGTGATGCCTATGTCCACGTCGCTGATGTTCATGGTGGTGGCCTCCGGGACGAAGCTGAACGCCGCGTTCATGTAGAACCCGAAGCCTATGAGGTAGCTCACAGCCCCGGCCAAGGCTATCACTATGCTCCCGCTCAGCTTCCCGGCCAGGATGGTGAGCCTGCTCACCGGCAACGTCATAAGCGTCTCCAGGGTCTTCTGCTCCTTCTCCAAGGCGATGCTGGTGGCCGCCATCTGGATGGCGAATATGACCATCATCATCACCATGATGGGCAGCATGATGCTCTGCCCCATGACCAGGTTGAATATGGCCATGGGAGGTATGTTCAGCACGTTCCCCTTCAGTATAGAAGCGTACCGTATCTCTATGGGGCTCCTCACTGCCTCCGGGGTCCCCATGCTGCCCGTCTGGGCCAGCAGGTTCCTGATCCTGCTGATGCTGAAGTAGTAGTTGTAGACGGTGATGAGGCTGCTCACCACGTTGGTGCTCTGGGTCTCAGCCATGTTCAGCTTCCTGAGGTTAGCATAAACCCTCAGCACCCCCTTCTGGCCCAGGGTTACGTTATCGTTGTAGCCGCTCGGGATGTAGATCATGGCCGAGCTGTCCGTCTCCTTGAAGCTGATCAACGCCTCCTCCAGGCTGCCAGCATCAATAGGCACCACCGTGTTGTTGTTATAGAGGTAGCTGAGCAAGGCGTCTGTGACGAAGCCCTCGTCGTCTGTATAGACGGCGAAGCTGGCCCCCATGATGGCCCTCTCCACGGACTCCTGGCTGATCTGGATGGCCGACCCCATTATGGGGAAGATGATGATAGGCATCAGGATCACCCCTATCAGTATCTTGGGGTCCCTCACCAGCTCCTTCACCTCCTTGACGATTATGGCGATCAGGTTACGCACTGCGAGTCACCTCCATAAAGACCTCCTCCAAGTTCTTAACCCCGTACCTGTTCCGGAGCTCATCAGGGGACCCTTCGACCATGACCACGCCGTTGCTGATGAGGGCCACCTTGCTGCACAGGTACTCCACCTCCAGCATGTTGTGGCTGGACAGCAGCACCGTGACCCCCTGCGTGTCGGCGTACTCCCTGATCATGTTTCGGACATGGATGCTCTGAGTGACGTCCAGGCCACTCGTCGGCTCGTCCAGGATGGCCAGCCTGGGCTTCATCATCAACGCTCTGGCGATGAGGAGCCTCCTCTTCATCCCCTTGCTGTAACCGTTCACCCTATCCTGGAGGCGGTCACCCAGGCCGCTGATCCTCTTACCCTCCTCCACTATACTCAGCCGGTCCGTCTTGTTGCTGGAGTAGAATCCGGCCATGAACTCCAGGAACTCCAAGCCGCTCAAATACTGGTACGCCCCGGCCTCCTCGGGCAGGTAGCTGAGTATCTCCCGCACCTTCTCCGGCTGCTTCGCCACGTCGAGCCCGAAGACCTGAGCGGAGCCCGACGATGCGCTTATGAGAGTGCTGAAAATCCTGAGAGCTGTCGTCTTCCCCGCCCCGTTAGGCCCTATGAGGCCGTATATCTCGTTCTCGTCCACGGTGAAGCTGGCGCCTCGGAGGGCCTCCGTCCTCCCGAAGTACTTGGTGAGCTCCCTGGCCTGTATGGCGTACACTGGCTTCCACACCTTCTAAGCCTAGAACGCGGTCCAGCTTAAAAATCGTATAGGAGCCGGGGAAAAACTTACAGAGAGGTTTATGTATAGATACGTGATGTGAGTTGAAGCTTCTCGCTTTCAACGCCAGCCCCAGGAAGACCGGCGGCGCCACCGAGGTCATCATGAACAGGTTCATCGAGGGGGCCAAAGGAGCCGGCGCAGACATCGAACGCCACTACGTCACCGACCTCATGATCAACGGCTGCACGGGCTGCTTCAGCTGCTGGTGGAAGACCCCCGGCCAGTGCGTCCACAGGGACGACATGGACTGGATCATACCCAAGATGGCCGACGCCGACATCATCTACCTGGGCACCCCCATATACCACTACAACATAGTCCACTACCTACAGCGCATGAGGGAGAGAACCCTGCCCATGAACCTGCCCGACATGTCTATAGAGGACGGTGAGACCCACCACCCGGGACGCTACAAGAAGACCCCCCACACCGTCCTCGCCGCCGTCTGCGGGTTCCCCGACCTAGTCAACTTCAGGCAGGCGGAGGGCCTCTTCCCTAGCGCCACCCACATATTCCTCCCAGCGGCCCAGATGCTGTTTCAGGATGAAGGGCGACAATACTTGGCTGACTTCCTCGACGCCGTATGGGACGCCGGGTACCAGCTCTCCATGGGGAACGAGCTTGTGGACGAGCACAGGCGCAGGCTCATCGTCAAGTACCCGGATGACGTGAAGAGGCTCATCGTTGAGGGATACAACGAGCACTTCGCCTGAGCTTGATTATTTATACCTTTGACACACGTATTCCGTGAAGAGACATGAACGTGGACCTGGCCGTTAAGAACGCCAAGATGGTGAGCCCCAGAGGCATAGTCGAGGCAGGGGTCGCGGTCAAGAACGGCGTCGTGGTGGCCATCGCCCGGGACATCCACCTACCCGCCGCGGACAAGGTGATAGACGCCAAAGGCAACTACGTGCTG
>DATKWY010000145.1:0-3736 GCA_035529295.1 Candidatus Desulfaltia sp.
ACTGGGTTGCCTGATAGGATACTAGTGGTCACCGAGAAGCCGAGTTCAGCTAGAATTATAGCTCAGGCGCTGGACAGTGATGG
Source organism: Candidatus Desulfaltia sp. (assembly GCA_035529295.1). Taxonomy (GTDB): domain Archaea; phylum Thermoproteota; class Bathyarchaeia; order TCS64; family TCS64; genus RBG-16-57-9. The sequence goes on from DATKWY010000145.1 coordinate 84, forward strand.
AAGACCCGAGACAGGCAAGATCGGGGATGTATCCTTCCATGTCGCGTCTCGGGGCGACGACCAGCTCGTTGTTGCCTCAGCGTTGGGCCACCTGTATTCCATAGCTCAGGATGGCGGAGGTTGGAGTTACCCCGTGTACGGCATGAAATGGGTGCCCGTCCATCAGGCGGGCAGGGGCCACGGCAGAGCAGGGGCCCACATCCAGGCCTTCAGGCTCCTCGCCGAGGGCGCCTCAGGGTACGTCAGCGCCTGCGACTACGACATTGAGGGCAGCCTCATAGCCTACAACGTGCTGAGGTACGCCGTGGGCGACCACTCCCTTGCCAAGGCGGGGAGAATGCTCTACAGCACCCTGACGCGGGAGGACCTGAACAGGTCCTGGGAGAACCGTTCAAAGTCGCTGGACTACCCCGTCATAGCCGCGGGCAAGGCCAGGCACGAGACTGACTGGCTCTACGGCATCAACCTCAGCAGGGCCCTCACCCTATCCGTAAGGAACGCCTCGGGCCGCTCCAGGACCCTGAGCATGGGCAGGGTCCAGGGCCCCACCCTAGGCTTCGTCAAGCAGCGTGAGGACGAGATCAACAGCTTCGTCCCGGTCCCGTACTGGAAGGTTTCCGCGGAGACAGAGATAGACGGGGAGACATACCAGCTGGAGTACGAGAAGCCTCGAATTGAAAGGGAGGGGCATGCTAAGGAGCTGGCCTCAGCCTGCAGGGGCAGAACAGGCACGGTCACAGGTGTTCATAAGGAGACGGAGAGGAGGTCTCCGCCGCCCCCCTTCAACCTGGGTGACCTCCAGAGAGAGGCCTACAGGGTTCACCGGTTGAGCCCCGCGGCCACCCTGGCGGCGGCCGAGAAGCTGTACCTCGGAGCCTACATCAGCTACCCCCGCACCAGCAGCCAGAGGCTGCCCCCCTTCATTGACGTGAAGGAGATTCTAGGCAAGCTCAGGGCGAACCCGAACTATGTTAAAGAGGCCGAGGCTCTGCTGACGAGGAAGAGGCTCAAGCCCAGGCAGGGTAAGAAGGATGACCCGGCCCACCCCGCCATCCACCCCACCGGGGCGACCCCCAGGAGACTGGGCGACCCGGAGAGGAAAGTGTACGAACTGGTCACGAGGCGGTTCCTGGCCTGCCTCGCGGAGCCGGCCATCACCGATAACGTGACCTCGGACGTGGACGTCAACGGACACCTGTTCCACCTGAGGGGCAGCGTGACCACCCAGAGAGGCTGGATGGACCTCTACCCGTATGTGAGGAAAGAGGACCAGCGTCTACCGGAGCTTCAGGCCGGCCAGGAGGTGCCTGTCACCAGGCTCTCCACAAGGAGGAGCTACACTAAGCCTCCGCCCAGGTTCAACGCCAGCAGCCTGCTTAGGCTGATGGAGAACGAGGGCATAGGCACAAAGGCCACCAGGACAACCATAATAGACACCCTGGCGAGGAGGGGCTACACTGAGGGGGCGAGCATCAGGGTAACCGACCTGGGCTACGGCATAGTTGAGACCCTTGAGAGGTACTGCCCCGAGATACTCTCCGTGGAGATGACCCGGGGCCTGGAGACGGACCTGGAGGCCATTCAGACGGGAGACGTGGAAGCAGACAAGGTTGTTGCGGAAGCCGTCGAGGAGCTTAAACCCATCCTGGCCAAGTTCAAGCTGAACGAGAAACAGATAGGCTCAGAGCTGTCCCGGACACTGACCGATATTAGGCGAGGCGAGGACTACCTGGGCAGGTGCCCAACCTGTAAGGCCGGGGACATGCTCCTGGGACGCAACTCCAAGACAGGGGCCGTGTACGCCTCGTGCTCGAACCCGGAGTGCAGACAGAGGTACGGGTTACCGCAGAAAAAGAGGGTACACCCCACTGGGAAGCAGTGTGGCGCCTGCGGCTCACCGGTAGTCAAGTTGTACTTCCGGAGGAAGCCGCTGGAGCTCTGCATCAACCCAGGGTGCCCCTCAAAGGAGGGCCGGTAAATGAGCGCGTGCAGGGTCTGCGTGAGAGCCGCGGTGGAGGGCTCAGCGTACTGCAGGCAGCACCTCCAGGCCTACAGTAACCTGGAGAAAGCCTACACGCAGTGGAGGTACGCCCTGGGGCTGAGCTGGGCCGAGTACCTGGAGAAGGTTACCAAGGCCCCAGGGACAGGGCAGTGGGCGAATGAAGTCGTCGCCGAGATACTGGGCAGCCTCTAGGCCTCAGGCTCAGAGGTTATCTCCCAGCGGCTGTTCCTGCCGTCGCGCACCCAGTTACCGCCCAGGGTCTTGATGGCGTCGTTTATGGGCCCCCAAAGGTCCCCCAGGAACTTCTTAGGGCTGACGGAGACCATGGCGCCTTCCTCCTCCACGTTCACGAGCGCGAGGTCCACGCCCGCGGCCTCCAGCTTGGCTCTGAAGTCCTGCTGAGGGGGCCACTCGGCCTCAGCCTCCAGAGGCTCAGCGATGGGGGCTGCGTGGGTGGCTGCCGGTGCGACCGCTACCTTACCTACCGAGAGAACCACGCCTATCTTGGCTCCACAGTCCGGACAAGTGATCCAGGTGATCTTGTTGTTCTTCGCGCTCATTTCCCTCACCTGAAAATACGTGTAGATACTAAAAAGGTGCGCGCCCCCGATGAGTTTTAAAGTACATGAAACACCTATGGGGCGTATTTTCAGGTGGAGGCCTTGGAGACCGTCAGAGACGTGTTCAGCTTCATGAAGGGCAACGTCCTCGTCATGACGGTGTGCGAGTGCGTCTGGAGGACCACCATCGACGTCATATGGCCCTTCCTGTCGCTTTACGTCCTGAGTCTGGGGGGAAACTATGAGACCATAGGGGTCATCATGGCTGTGGGGAGCCTGGCCAGCCTTATCCTCTACCCGCTGGGCGGATACATTGCCGACTTCCAGGGCAGGATCAAGCTCATCGGATACATGACCTTCGCCTACGGCGCCGCGTTCCTCATACCTGCCTTCACCTACACGTGGCAGTGGCTCGCCGTGGGCATGTTCGTCCAGAGCCTGGTCACCTTCTACTTCCCCGCCAGGTCGGCGCTCATCGCCGACAGCATCCCGCCCGAGCAGAGGGGGATAGGCTTCGCGGCCACCATGGCCATACCCAGCGCCTTCGGCATCGGCGCCCCGTTCATCGGCGGCTGGCTCATAGAGATCATAGGTATGAGCCGGGCGATGCACGGGCTTTACCTGAGCAGCTTCTTCATCGCGTCGGGTATCGCCTTCTTCAGGCTCAGGTACCTGAAGGAGACCGTGGAGAACCCTAACAGGTTGGATTTCTCCTTGAAGAAGGCGCCGCAGCTCGTGGTTGACGCCTACAGGAGCGTTTTCGGGGTCCTGGGGGAAGTCCCCCGGAGGCTGTACGTGCTTTCCCTGCTAGTCTCCGTGTCCGTGTTCTTCGCGTCCCTCACCAGCAGCTTCTGGATAGTAAGGGCCACCGAGATCATAGGGCTCACAGTCAGGCAGTGGGGCGAGGTAATGCTGGTGAGTGGCCTTGTGAGCGTGGTGCTGGGTATTCCGGCCGGAAGCGTCGTGGACAGGTTCAGCAAGAAGCACATCGCCGGCCTGTGCATGCTCCTGGGCTCCGCCCAGTGCTTCCTCTTCCTCCGCTGCCAGACCTTCACCCAGGTGGTGGTCCTCGCGGCCTTCACCACCCTCAC
>DATKWY010000146.1:0-3609 GCA_035529295.1 Candidatus Desulfaltia sp.
GAGTTCGCGGCCGCTGGGCCTGAACACGTATCTCTTGATACGGTTCTCGGTGACCAGCCTCCAGGCCCGGGTGAATCTGCTGTCGAAGGTTCTGCGGAGCCTCTGCCAGTTGAGCCTGCTGATCTCCCTCTCGGTGCGCAGCTCCCGCAATATCTGCTCCAGGACCAGGTGCTCCTGGGTGGGCTCGGCCATCAATGATACCTGCGCGTCACCCCTCATTACTCTTTTCCAGGGCCCCAGGCCCCATGATTTAAATTCCTTGGAACTGGGAGACACCTGTATGATCCGTCTGCTGACGCCCCACCCAGCCCTCATGGTGGAGAACGGTGAGAGGGTGATGCTGGCGGCGGATCTGCACCTGGGCATGGAGTACGACCTGGCCAAGCAGGGAATCAGCATCCCCTATCAGTGGAGCAGGATGCTGGAGGAGCTCATGGTGCTCCTGGAGGAGCACAGGCCCGACAGGCTGGTACTGCTGGGGGACGTGAAGCACGGGGTGCCGGCCACCAGCTTCCAGGAGAGGAAGGAGATTCCCGGCTTCTTCGAGACCCTCCTGGGGGCCGTGGAGGAGATTGATGTCACCCGGGGCAACCACGACGCCAACATACAACAGTTCCTACCCAAGGAGGTGCACCTACACAGCAGCAAGGGCATCATGTTCGGGGAAGGTTTCAGGGTAGCCGCCATGCACGGCCACGCCTGGCCTCCGCCCGAGTCCGCGGCCGCGGACTGCGTTGTGATGGCCCACAACCACCCCACCGTGCTGCTGAACACGCCCCTGGGCATCAAGATCAGCCAGAGGGCGTGGGTCAGGGGCGTCTGCGACCAAGCGAACCTAGCCAGGGCCTTCCTGGAGCAGGACAACGTCAAGGCTGAGGGTGACCCGGTGGCCGAGTTCAGGGACAGGTACGAGGTAGAGCCCGGGTGCCCCGAGATCATCATCATGCCTATGTTCAACGACCTCCTGGGCGGGCTGCCGGTGAACGCGGAGTCCCCCAAGAGCCTCCTGGGGCCCCTCTTCAGGACCGATGCCGTGGACCTGGAGGGCTTTGACGTCTACCTCCTAGACGGCACCTACGTAGGCAAGGTGGGCTTCCTGCGGCGGCGCCTGGAGAACAGTGTGTAGGTGGCGGCTACATACACTGATTTTTAGCCGCAGACGCGTAGAATCAACTAGCTCAAGGGGTATGCTGAGAGCTAAGCCGATACCACTGCCAGAAAGCCATTGGGGCCCGGAAGGGCCCTCCTTCCACTATATTTCTCCGAAGTGCCTGTAGCACGCGTGGCAGCGGCTCACGTAGCCGCCGCTTGCCTGAAACCCGTCCCTTATCCTCGTGAACCTGTCATCCCTCCAGGCTCTCGCGAGTATCTGCTCCAGTGATTCGTCGCGTACACTACCAAGGACAGCGTCCTCTCTGCACCCAAGGGGCCCACAGCAGGGGAGAACGTCGCCGCCCGGGGTGACGCCGATGTCCACGAGAGCGGACTCGCACCGAAGAGTAGCCGCCTCAAGGGGCTTAACAACCGCATCATTAATGATGTCTCCGCCTCTGCCGACAGGCGTGAAGGGTGTCTCCATGGCTAGGGCCGACGGGTTAGGCTTTCGTGGCTCACCCAGCACCTGGATGTAGGGGTCACCCATCAGTGCGGACAGTGAGGCAGCCGTTATCCTGCTGCCCTTCCTCGTGGCCACCATGAAGACTGGCTTGAGGCCCAGCATCTTGGCCGCGTTGAAGCAGTTCCTCACCCAGTCTAGGGGGACGTGCATCTGGTGGAAGTCGTCCACGCTCATGTTCAGTGCCGTCATTCCGGCTATAGACAGCGGCCTCAGGGTCTCAGAGGCGGCTTCAGGTGTCTCCGCCCAGCCGCAGTTGGTGACAGCCTCAGTGTAGAGCCCCCTAGCTGATGCGTACCGGACCAAGCCAAGCATGAGAAGGGGCTCCAGGAAGGGCTCCCCTCCGGTGAAGCTCACCCACCGGGCTCCGAGACCCCTTGACTGGTCAATAACTTTCTCAGCGGTGACCTGAGACATGGTCTCTGTCCTGTCCGGACCGCAGCTGAACCAGCAGTGGCCGCAGGCAACGTTACACCTGTCCGTGAGAAGCAACCCGACGCGGAGAAGAGAAGAAAAATGGTGCATGGCCTACTGCAGCTTCTCCAGGGTCCCCCGGATGAGCTTGTTAGCCTGGTGGAAGCCCTCCTCCACGGCGTTCCTCTGCCGCAGCAGGTGGTTCCGCAGCAGCTTGAACTCGTGGCTCTGGTGGAGCGTCATGTTGGCCAAGTCCACGATGCCGGCGATCCTGGGGAACGGTGTGGCGCCGAAGGTCTCCATGGTCATCTGCTCGCTAGGACCAGCGTTGCTGTGGGCCACGGGGTTGATGTGCCTGCTGACCCACATGAGGCTGTAGTTGAGCTCCGAGAGCTCCGTGTCGCTCAGCTTCTCGGCCCTCGACTGGATAGCCTTCTCCAGCGCCTCAGCCAACTCCTTGAACTCCTCGGCCGCCTCTATGACAGGGTGCAGGTTGAAGTAGCCCACGATCTTGTCGGACTTCTTCTGGAGGTCCACCAGGATGTTGTACAGCTTCATGGAGTAGTGGGTGAAGTCCAGGGGCAGAACTGGGCTGTTCACCATCCTCACAATGAAGTTGAGCTCCGCCCTCACGTCCAGCTCCAGGATGTTCACGTCGCCGTGGTCCATGGTCTCGTAAGGCGTGTGCCACCACCATCCGCCTCCGCTGTAGTTCACGTGGGGGTCGTAGAGCTCCTTGGGCCTGCTGGTGGTGATGCTCACGTGGGGCATCCCTGTGCCCCAGAAGCTGCCGTCTCCGGCCCGGGTCGCCCACCTGTAGCTCTCCACGCCCTTGCCCGTGACAGCCTTGACCGTGTCCAGGGCGGCGTCCATGACCTCTGTGATCTGTATGTCCCTGAACTCGGTGGCGCCCTCCACCCCCGGGCTGTCGATGTTGTAGCTGCAGAGGCAGTGGTGCCTGAGCTCCATCCACATGGCGTCGTTGTACCAGGTGCTGCCTGCGTAGCGGCCTATCTCGTGGCCCGCCCAGAAGGCGAAGCGAACGCTCCTGCGCAGCTTGCCTTTGTGCTTGTTGAGGAGCCGGGCTATCTCCAGGACCGCCGTGTCGCCGGAGAGGTTGTCCACGGCGCCGGGGCTGAAGGGAGGTGTATCCACGTGAGCGTTCACTAGCATGAATTTGTCAGGTTCAACTGAGCCCCGGATCTCCACCTCCAGCACCGGCAGCCTCTTCCAGCCCGTGTCCATGACGCTGACTATGTGAGCCTTGACGCCGCCCTGCCTGACCAGCTTCTTCAAGGCCTGGCCGTCCCTGTTGCTGACGTGAAGGATGGCGGGGATGGTCTGTATCTCCTTGATGTTCTCCGGGGTGGGGTTGCCACTTACGCTGAAGTCGGCCCTCTGGTGGACCACCGTGGGCATGTAGTCATCCTGCTCTACGACTATGAGGCCTCGGACGCCCATGTTCTGCAGCCGCAGCAGGAAGCCGGCCCTGAGCCCCATCCAGTCGCCGCTGGTCTTCTGCTCGCATAGCACCACCTTGCCCCGGCAGTCGGCGTAACCCATCTCCTCGGGGGGCACGT
>DATKWY010000147.1:0-2954 GCA_035529295.1 Candidatus Desulfaltia sp.
CCATCGCAGCTGTAGCGGCTGAGACGGAGGAGCTGGCTCAGAGAGCCCTGGAGGCCATCAGGGTGGAGTACGAGCCCCTCCAGGCCTACTTCACCGTCGAGGACGCCTACAGGGACGGCTCCACGCAGATTCATGAAGACATCCTGTTGAAGGACTCGGCCCTCAAGGTGCAGAACAACGTCGCCTGCACGCTGGACCTGAGTGAGGGGGACGTAGAGGCGGCGTTCAAGGAGAGCGATGTCGTCCTTGAGAGAACCTTCCGCACCAACAGAAGGTACCACGTCCAGCTGGAGACCAAGGCCGTCCTGGTTAAGCCGGACATCAACGGAGGCGTCACGGTGTGGAGCACCACCCAGACCATCCACAACAGCAGGCTGCTCCTCCACGAGATCTTCGGCCTGCCGATGGGCAAGATCAGGGTCATGAAGACCCCGCTGGGGGGGAGCTTCGGGAGCAGCATACAGGTCAACACCGTGACGCTGATAGCCGTAGCCATGGCCCTCAAGACCAGGCGGCCCGTGAAGATACACTTCACCCGCGAGGAGGACATCCACGACCACTGCAGCTACAGCATGGTCTTCAAGCTGAAGCTGGGGGCAATGAGGGACGGCCACCTCGTGGGCGGCCACCTGGACGCCTGGCTGGACCTGGGGAGCCACCAGATCCAGGCATACCCGCTCCTGGGCTGCATGGCGGGCTGGTGGGTCAGCCTCTACAAGCTCAAGGCCAAGAGCTACAGCAGTAAGGCGGTCTACACCAACAAGACCCCCAGCTGCGCCTTCAGAGGCTACGGGAACCCGCAGGTGAGCTGGATGGTGGAGACGATGATGGATGAGCTCGCCGATAAGCTGGGCGTAGACCCCCTCGACTTCAGGCTGAAGAACTACGTGGGCAAGGGCGACCTATTCTGGGGCCAGGGCCCCACGGTCAAGTCCATCATACAGAGCTGCGGCGTAGAGGAGATACTCAGGAGGGGCGCCGAGAAGATCGACTGGTACAACAGGCCCGACGCCGGGAGCCAGACGGGCAGGTACAGGAGGGGCGTGGGGATGGGCCGCGGCTACCACACAAGCAGCGCGGGTGCGCCCGTGCCCGGCACAGTCATCGACTTCAGCGGCGCGTTCCTCAAACTCAACGAGGACGGGACCCTCGACTACGTGACCGCCCTCATGGACCACGGCGGAGGCACCTTGGAGGCCCACGCCAAGATCATCGCGGAGGAGCTCTGCATCCCGCTGGAGAACGTCAACGTCATCGACGCCGACACCAGCACGACGGTCTACGACGTCTGCACCCACGCCTCCAGGGGCATCTACAGCGGAGGCGGGGCGGCCCTGAAGGTCACGAAGCAGGTGAAGGAGAAGCTTAGAGCCTTCGCGGCCCGGATGCTGGACGCGGAGGCGAGCGCCCTCAAGTTCCGCTGCGACGAAGGCAGGGGCCAGGGAGTCATATACGCGGAGGGCGTCCAGGGAAGGGAGGTCACCTTCAAGGAGATCGCGTACAACGCCCGCCACAAGAACTGGGGCACCGTCTCGGCGGTGGACAGCTACAGGCAGCCGGCCTGCCCGCCCCACTTCACGGGCTACTTCATAGAGGTGGAGGTCGACACCTGGACGGGAAAGGTCAGGCCACTGAGGGTCGTGGCCGGCGCCGACATAGGCACCGTCATAAACCCCAAGCTGGCCGCTGGACAGGTTCACGGGGGCCTGGCCATGGGGTGGAGCATGGCGACCATGGAGGACCTCCCCATCGACACAGCGACCGGTGGACTGGCCAACAGGGGCATGATCACCGACTACAAGATACCGTACGCCATGGACATGCCTCCCCTGGACGACTTCGAGGTGTTCTTCACCGACACCTACGAGCCCACCGGCCCCTTCGGGGCCAAGGGGATAGGCGAGGGCGCCCTCAACCCCGTCGCAGGCACCGTGGCCAACGCCATACAGAACGCCATAGGCATAAGGTTCTACGAGCTACCCCTGACGAAGGAGAGGATCTTGGAGGCCATAGCGAAGAAGGAGGGAAACTGACGTGAACATCAACACACACAATACCCACATAGTCATGGGGTTCGAGTACCACGCCCCCACCAGCGTCGCCGAGGCCGTGAAGCTGCTCAGCGAGTACGACGGCGACACCAGCGCCCTCGCGGGAGGCACCGACCTCATCGTAAGGATGAAGGACGGGAGCCACCGCCCCAAACACGTCGTCAACCTGAAGAGGATCATGGGCCTGGCGGAGCTCAAGGAGACCAGGGAGGGTATCCACATCGGGGCCCTGACCAGAATCAGGGACATAGAGAAGAGCGAACTCATGGGGAAGAGGCTGCCAGTCCTGCAGGAGGCGGCCAGGACCCTCGGCTCGGTCCAGATCAGGAACCTGGCCACCCTGGGAGGCAACCTGTGCAACGCGTCGCCGTGCGCCGACACGGCGGTGGCCCTCCTGGCCTACGACGCTGTGGCCCACATCGTGGGCCCCGGCGGCGACAGGGCCGTCCCCCTGGATGGCTTCTTCAAGGGGCCCGGCGCGACCGTGCTTGAGCGGGGGGAGATAGTGACAGGCGTGTCGGTCCCCAAGCCCGCCAAGAACACCGGGGGGCGCTGGCTCCGAGTCGCCAGGGCCTCCATGGACATCGCCACCATAAGCCTGGCCGTGACCATGAAGCTCAAGGACGGCGTGGCCGAGGACAGCCGCTTCGCCTGGGGCACCGTGGCGCCGACGCCCATGAGGACGAAGGACGTTGAAGCCTACGTCAATGGCAGGAGGCTCGACCAGGCGTGCATCGAGGAGGCGGCCACGCTCGCATCACGCAGCATCAAGCCCAGGGAGAGCGGCAGGAGCAGGGGGCCCTACAAGCGTAGGGTCGCCCACGGGTTCGTCGTGGAGGCGCTGACGAGCATAGCGGAGGCACAGAGATGAGGATACAGTTAACAGTCAACGGGGCGAAGAGG
>DATKWY010000148.1:0-2445 GCA_035529295.1 Candidatus Desulfaltia sp.
TATCTGGCTATTCCTGTTGAACTTCCACTCCCTGACGGGGGCAATTATCTTCAGCTTAGGGTTCAGCGCCTTGAAGGTGAGGTCGAACCTGACCTGGTCGTTCCCCTTCCCGGTGCACCCGTGGGCCACGGCCTTGGCGTCCTCCATCTCGGCCACCTCCACCACCTTGCTGGCTATCAGTGGCCTGCTGAGGCTGCTGCTCACCGGATAAGTGCCCATGTAGAGGGCGTTGGCCTTTATGGCCGGGAAGAGGTAGTTTGTGGCGAACTCCTCCTTGGCGTCGAAGGTGTAGTGGTTGACGACCCCCAGCTTCCAGGCCTTCTCCTCGATGCCCTTCCGCTCCTTGCCCTGGCCCACGTCCAGGTTGACGGTCACCACATCCATCTTGTACTCCATCTGGAGCCACTTGACCATCATGGAAGTGTCCAGGCCGCCCGAGTAGGCTAGAACAACCTTGTCTTTAACCATAGCAAACTTACTCCTATTAGGATAACTCCTTCAATTATAGGACAACCTTTTATACCTTGTGACACGGATGTAACAAATATGGTAGATGATACGACGGATAGGACAAAGAGCGTGGCCCAGCTCGTCAGGGACACCATCCAGATGAGACCCAGCCTACTGGACGCCCTCAACATGAAGGTGGTCAACTACAGCGCCCTGGCCCGCCTCCTCCAGGAGGAGATGGGGGAGGGCAGCCTGGAGGCCGTGAAGGCCGCCATAATCCGGGTGGCCGACGAGATATCGGAGGACAGGGGACTCAGAGAGGAAGCCGTCCTAGGAATCCTGAAGGAGTCCAAGGTCAGACTCCAGGACAAGATAGCCGTAGTAATAAGCCCCATCAGGCTGGACATCCCCCACATAGTCACCGCCCACCTCACAGACCAGTACATCTACATCGTCGACCAGACTATCATTAAGCAGAGGCTCCCGGAGCAGGTGAAGATGGAGAGCAACCTAGTAGCCCTCATACTGCTCAGCCCCCTCAGGGTGGAGACCACACCCGGCTTCGTGGCCTTCGTGACCCAGCTCCTGGCCAGCAGGAACCTGAACATCGTGGAGTTCATCAGCTGCAGCACCAATACCATAATAATACTCAGCCCCAAGGACGCACTCACAGCCTTCAGCCTCCTACAGAACTACACGTGACCTAGCAACCCCTCATTAATAGGCAAAGGTTTTTACACTGAGCGCATCGATACAGTGTTGATAATGGCGGAGATTTGTCCCGTTTGCGGCCTCCCTAAAGACCTCTGCGTTTGCGAGGAGATGAGCAAGGAGGAGCAGCGGATCAGAATTCGTTTAGAGACAAGAAAATGGGGCAAGAAATGGACCATCATCGATGGCATCGACTCTGGAACCGTGTCTCTAAACCGTTTAGCATCTGAACTAAAGGCCAAGTGCGCCTGCGGCGGCACGGCCAAGAACGAACAGGTAATGCTCATGGGGGACCACCGGGACACGGTCAGGGACTCCCTCATACAGATGGGCTTCCCAGATGAGAACATAGAGGTCCAGTAGAATGGCCCCCTTCAAGGGCCTGGTGGACACCCTAAAGAGCACAAAGTACAGAGCCCCCAACCCAGTTTTCTGCCCCAACTGCAGAAGCCACAGAGTCAAGCTCAAAGAGAGCTACGGCATACTGCCCCACACCTACCGTTGCGAGGACTGCGGCTACGAAGGACTCCTGGTCCTAGAGCTGGAGCCAGAGGAAGAGGAGCCACGCTGAGTTTTTAACCCCGAACCCTCCTATGTAGGTGAAGCAATCCCGCCCGTGAGCAAGATGTCCGAGGACCTGGAGTATTTCAAGGCTAAGTACCAGACCCTAGAGGACCTGCCGGGCATCGGCCCCGCCACAGTGGCCAAGCTCAAGGAGATAGGGTACAAGACGGTGGAGAGCCTGGGGACGGCGGCGGTCAGCGAGCTGGTGGCCGCCGGCATAGGGGAGGCTGTGGCCCAGAAGGTGATCGAGGAAGCCAGGAAGGGAATGGCAATCACGTTCGTCAGGGGCGACGAACTGGTGGAGCTCCGCAGAAACGTGAGGAAGCTCACCACGGGATGCAGCAGCCTAGACCAGCTTTTGAACGGTGGCCTGGAGAGCCAGAGCCTGACGGAGTTTTATGGAGAGTTCGGCTCCGGGAAGAGCCAGATGTGCCACCAGCTCTGCGTTACTGTTCAGCTCCCCGAGAGCCAGGGAGGCCTTAACGGCAGCGCCCTCTACATAGACACCGAGAACACCTTCAGGACCGAGAGAGTCCAGCAGATAGCCCCCAGGTTCGGCGTGGACCCCGACGAGGTCCTAGCCAGGATCGTATACGCCGAGGCCTACACAAGCAACCACCAGACGGTGCTCCTGGACAACGCCGACGAGGTCATCAAGGACAACGGCGTCAAGCTCATCATCGTGGACAGCGTCATGAGCCACTTCAGGAGCGAGTACCT
>DATKWY010000149.1:0-4684 GCA_035529295.1 Candidatus Desulfaltia sp.
CCCGAAGCGGAAACACGGAGAAGATGGCCCAAGCCGTCGCGGAAGGAGTGAAGGCAGCGGGCGTGGAGGCCGTGCTGAAGAAGGTGGACGACGCATCGGTGACGAGGTACCCCAGTACAAGGGGCTTATACTGGGGTCACCGGTCTACTATGGTCTGCCCACGGCCAAGATCAAGGAGTTCATCGATGTCAGCGTCAAGCACCACGGGAAGCTGGACGGCATGGTGGGCGGGGCCTTCGCCAGCGCCGGGGGCACCCACACGGGCGCTGAGACCACCGTCATAAGCCTCCTAGAGGCCCTTATGGTTCATGGGATGGTGGTCCAGGGGACCTCGAGCACCAACCACTATGGCGCCGCCAGCGTGGGGGCGCCCGACGAAAAGGGTGTCGAGGTCTGCCGCAAGATGGGTGAACGCCTCGGGAAGCTAGCCAAGAAGCTTCACACATAACCCTTTTTCCCGGTGACAGGTTATAACTGGTAACGGCTCACACTAGTTTGTATGACTCTCGACAAGACCCGGCTCCTAGACAAGGTGCGGGAAGGAAGAGACGAGCTGGTTAAACTCTGCTCAGAGCTCGTAAAGATATCCAGCGACAACCCACCCGGCGACACGTCCCGGCTAGCCGCGTACATACAGGGCTATCTAGGTGAGAGAGGCGCTGGCACCCAGGCCTACGAGCCCGTGAAGGGAGTCGTGAGCCTGGTCTCCAGTGTAGGTGAGGGGCGACCCCACCTGATCCTCAACGGCCACCTGGACCAGTTCCCCGGGGATGTGGGTGAACGGTGGACGTGGCCACCCCACTCAGGCTCGGTGGAGGGCGGCCTCATCCACGGCCGGGGGAGCGGCGACATGAAGGGCGGGCTGGCCTCTCTCCTATTCTGCTACGGGGTTCTCGTCGGCGAGGAGATGGGTGGCCGGCTCACCTTCACCGGCACCTCAGACGAGGAGACCGGGGGACGCTGGGGCGCCCTGTGGCTCCTCGATAACGTCAAGGGCCTAGAGGGTGACGCTGTCCTCAACGGGGAGCCCTCAGGCTTAACCGTGAGGATCGGTGAGAAGGGTCGGGTCCCACTGCTGCTCCGGGCTGAGGGTAAGGCGGCCCACGGCAGCTTCGCGGGCTACGTGGGGGAGAACGCCATCATGAAGATGGTGAGGGCTCTCCCGAGTGTTCAAGATCTCCAGGGGCTTCCGGCGGCCCTTGACGCAGACACCGGGAGGCTCGTGGACGACGTGATGAAGGGGTACAGGGACCAGTACGGCCACGAGTCCGAGGCCATGGCCGACGTCCTGAGACACCTGACGGTGAACATCGGCGTGGTTAGGGGTGGCACCAAGGAGAACATAGTCCCAGCGCTGTGCGAGGCCGAGGTGGACATACGGCTGCCTCTAGGCTTCACCCCTGAGCAGGTGAAGAGGCTTGTGGAGGAGAAGGTTCACATGATGGAGCCATCCATCGGCGTGGAGTGGGGTAGACACCCCAGCGTCATCACTGGTTCCACATACTCGGGCCCCGACGAGGCGGTAGTTGGGCTGCTCAAGCGAAACTCTGAGGCCGTCACAGGCAGGGCGCCCCACCTGAGCTTCACCTCAGGTAGCACGGACTGCAGGTTCTGGAGGCTGAGAGGAGTGCCCGCCGTGTCCTACGGGCCCAGGGTCTACGGGATGGGGGGCGTAGACGAGTACATCATCGTGGACGATCTGGTGACCACGGCCCTCGTCCACATGGGGACGATGGTGGACTTCCTGGAGGGTAACAGTGAAGTTCTTTAGCCACCCCGAACCCATTGGGTGCATATGAAGATCACCTACAAGCCCGTGGAGGAGCTGGTAATCCTGGAGATGGTGGAGTACACCCTGGACAAGCTGGCCGAGACCGGGGCACTGATACAGGACGCCGGCCACCCCCTGGTACTCAACTGGGCGGAGGGTGTCGTCTTCCACCACATGCCCCTCCCCTTCAACACCAAGGAGCTGCTGAAGGAGCGGCAGCAGGGTAGGATCTACTGGGCCAGCGTCATATATGCCCCCATGTCTGAGTTCAGGCCCAGCCTTAAAGTGGGCCCACGGGATATCCCCGTGGTGGCCACCCCGAACCCTCTACTGATAAAGGCGGCCAAGTGGATCAAGGGCCAGCTTGTCGGGCCTAGGGTCTCCTAGGCTCCTCCTCGCCCCTGATTATCTGCCTGTAGTTCACGCCCTTAATCATCAGTATCTTCTCAGGCACTAATCCGCCCGGCTTGAAGATCAGGAAAACCAGGAGCAGGGTGGAGAGGATGATGTCCTCGAAGTAGCCGATGAGCTTGATCCACATGGTGCCTATGAGGAGGGGGCCAAGCGTCTGCTTGGATATGTTCAGGGCCTTGATGATGCTGACGCAGACCAGGGTACCAATGTAGGCGCCAGCGTTGTTCCCCAGGCCCCCTATGGTGATCATGAGCCAGGGCCAGAAGGTGTAGCTCATCCTGTCGTACATGGTGTGCTGAACGAAGCTGTAGTAGTAGCTGAGGAGGACGCCGCTCAGAGCCATGATGCCGCTGCCGAACATCATCACCTCCCGCCTCACCATGGCAACGTTCTTGCCCGTGCTCTCAAGGCTCACCTCGTTCTCCCTCACGGCCCTCATGAGCCTGCCGAAGGGGCTGTTCATCATGGCCCTCATTATGAAGAAGCAGACGAGTCCCACGGATAGGATGACGGTGGCAAGGATCACCATCTGCTCCCCCTGGTACCAGGTGAAGGGGTTAGGGATGAAAGCCCCCAGGGTACCACCAGCGATCCCCTCGTTGTTGGCGGCTATGTTACTCACGGCGCTGCTTATGATGAGGAGAAGGATCATGAGGCGGGTGGCTCTAAGCCTGCCGCTGATGGCTCCTATGAGCCACCCCGTTGTGGAGCCGAGCACGAAGGCTAGGGCCAGGCTCAGCACGAATATGCTTGTACCCAGCAGAGGCTTCTGCTGGAAGAGGTTTGTGATCAGCCTTGTGTTGTAGGGGTTATCGTAGACCCAGTTGGGCTTAAACAGGAGGCCCATCTGCTCCCCTATCCACATGCAGATTCTGACGATGAGGGCGCTCACAGTGTAGGCGCCCATGGCCACGCTGACGTTGCTGCTCATGTTGGGGATGCCAGCGTTACCGAACTGGAAGTTAAGGGCCGTCGAGATTATGACGTAGTGGCCGAAGAAGATGGCTGCGTTTATCAGCATAATCTGAACGGGGTGAAGCACCGGAGGCACCGTGGATACAAACCGTTCACTCAACGAGTTATAGACCTTTGCACCGGCGCGCACAGCATTTTTTATATTATCGGAGACGGGTCATACATGAAAGACATAGAGGTATGCTTAATGAGAGACAAGGCAGTATCAGACATCTTCGAGGCGGCGAAGAAGGAGAAGCGCAACTTCCTCTTCGAGCACGAGGCCAAGAAGCTCTTCGGCCTCTACGACATGCCGGTCACCAGGATACAGGTAGCCAAGACCGAGGAAGAGGCTGTCAAGGCGGCCAAGGCGATAGGTTTCCCCATAGTCCTCAAGATCGTCTCACCCCAGATCCTCCACAAGAGCGACGCCGGCGGCGTCATCGTGGGCGTCAAGGACGAGCAGGGCATCAGGGACGGCTTCAAGAAGATCATAGCCAACGCCAAGAACTATAAGGCAGACGCCGAGATAACGGGCATCCTGGTCCAGGAGATGGCCCCCAAGGGCACAGAGATCATTGTAGGTAGCACAACGGACCCCACCTTCGGGCCCACCATCATGTTCGGGCTGGGCGGAATCTTCGTGGAGATACTCAAAGATGTCAGCTTCAGGGTGGTGCCCGTCAACCAGGTGGACGCCATGGAGATGCTGGAAGAGATCAAGGCCAAGAAGATACTGGACGGAGTCAGAGGCATGCCCCCCAGCGACAGGAAGACCCTGGCCGATATCCTGGTGAAGACCAGCAGGATGCTGGAGGAGTGCCCCGAGATCAAGGAACTGGACATGAACCCCATCCTGGCGTACCCTGACGGGGCCAGGATCGTGGACGGCAGAGTCATCATGTGACCGCCGCCCCCTCCTACTTTTACCCAACACGGATCGGCTTCGTAACACACAGCCTATCTGAACGCCCCCAAACATCCATCTGAGAGAATTGATAGACCGATGGCAGCTACTCCAACAAGACGATAAAATCAGGATCCTCTACAACACGCTGAAGACGCTACTCGGGTTCCTGGCCATCGTAGTGGCATCAGAGTACGTCTCCAAGGCCTTCGCCATTGGTATAACAGGGTCGTGGATGATCTACTACGGTGAGGCCATGAGCTTCTTCATACTTGGCTCCATCACGCTACGGGAGGGGGCAAGAGCCCTCATGACCCTTGAGCAACTCACGAGGGCTGCTGAGGCTCAGGCTCCTCAGCTTCTGGAGGCTGAGCTCTTAGCGTAGCCACCCTGCGGAGACTCAAAGCAAGGTTCAGAAGTATTAAGAGGCCGGCCCCAGCCAGCAGCGCATCCGTGACCGTCCTGCCGCCGCCATTGGTCAGAAGGTCCAAGACCATCACGGTGTCCCGTCTCAGCGTCTTCGCCACAGCTAGTATGTTTGGGGGCCCTGTGCTCCGGTATTGGCGCACCGACAGGCTGGAGTAGGACTGGTCGCCGTGGCTGTAGGTGGCCGTGGCAGGCCTCAGAGTGTACACTCC
>DATKWY010000150.1:0-3518 GCA_035529295.1 Candidatus Desulfaltia sp.
GAGGACGAGGTGCAGAAGTTCTTCCGGGCCATCAACGAGGTGGCCCTGGAGGGGGACTACTGGGGCAAGCCCTTCAACTTCCCCAAGAACGAGAACTATGTGTCCCCAGAGTTCTTCAAGCCCGAGTACGACGACCTGTGGCTCCTGGTGCACGAGGCCGTGAGCAAGTTCGGGGCCCCCTACTTCGACAACATGCTGCCCAAGTACCGCGGCTACGGCAACGGCATAAGCTGCTACCAGTGCTGCGCCTACCAGTTCACGAATACGCCGGAGACGGACCCCAAGTTCTACGAGAAGCTGTACTTCCAGGACGGCCAGCACTTCAGCATGGGCGGCTGGCAGGTCGTCAGCCTCAACATGCCCAGGCTCGCGTACCGCGCCAACGGCGACTACGACAAGCTGCTGGAGGCCGCCAAGGAGAACATGAGGCTCGCCATGGGGGTCTTCGACGCCAAGCGGAAGTGGATGGACAAATCCATCGGCGGAGGCATGGTGCCCTTCGCCACCCAGACCCCCAGGGACCCCAGGACAGGCAAGAAGGGGCCGCCAGCCGTGGACTTCAGCGAGCTGGTGAACGTCATAGGCGTCGTGGGCATCAACGAGATGGTCCAGTACTTCACCGGGGGCCAGCTCCACGAGACCGACGACGCGGTGCGCCTCGCCGTCAGGCTGCTCCTGGACATGGAGAAGTTCAGGAAGGGCCTGGAGATGAGGAGCGGCTGGAAGGTGATGCTGGCCAGGACCCCGGCCGAGTCCACGGCCCAGACCTTCGCAGTCGCCGACCTCGTCCACCCGGAGTACAGGACCATGGCGCGGGGCATGATCAAGGGAGACCTGAGCAGCGTCAACGGTGTGCCCCACAAGAGGGACCTCCCCGTATACTACACCAACGGAACCCACACCTACGTCGGCGCCAAGGTGCCCCTGGGGAAGCGGATCGACATAGAGCACAAGTTCTTCCCCATCCTCAGCGGAGGAAACATATTCCACGCCTGGATCGGTGAGAGCGCCTCGGACCCGGAGGCCCTGTACAAGCTGACGCAGCGCATCTGCCGCAACAGCCAGATAGGGTACTTCAGCTACACGAAGGACCTGACGGTGTGCAGCATGTGTCAGAGCACCAACGCGGGGATGCTGAAGAGCTGCCCCACGTGCGGCTCCGAGAACGTCCGGTACTGGAGCAGGATCACGGGGTACTACACGGATGTGACGGGGTGGAACGAGGGAAAGCGCCAGGAGCTCATGGACAGGTACCGCGTCACAGTTTAATCCCAAATTTCTTTTACCCACCATTGAACGTTATAATTAATAATGAAGCCGTCCATGGTATTTGTTACAATACAGTTAATGAAATATCTGGATGGCATTGAGAAGGATCACAAGCATAATAGATGGATAATGGAAATGAGGCGGTCTCTACTCGATAACATGTATTGTGGAGAAAAGATACGTAGAGATCGGATTCCAAGTCACTACAAGAACAAACATCAAGTACAGACCTGTTTAGATACGCTCACCCAGAGGGATACAGATCCTGTTACACTGTGATGCATTTTGAGGACTTCGGGTATTGCCCGGTAATTCTGGACCTTATTAATCATAAGGAATATGACAGAATATTCGGTTACGGTTCTTTACTCTAATTTCACGGCTGTGGCAATCAGTTCACGGAGCTTTTCGTTATCTGCCCCCGTATAGAGTATCTCTCCTTCATGGTAAGTAATCTTACCTGAGGCTTCCAAGTAGTCCAGCGCCCGTTTGAAGGTCTGGTACTGGACCTTCCTGGGCAGGCTCCTCCACAGCTGCATCCTGGTGGGGTAGTCCTCCGCGTCCATGATGGCCTTCTCTATCATCAGTATAGTGTCCAGCTGGGGCTCGTGCAGAACCTTCATCACAGCCTAACAAAACACACAGTTATATAAACTTATACAACTGAACGTTCGAGGTCAAATGACTGGACTCAGTAAAAGACCAGCAAACTCGTGGAGCACCCCAACCACAAGAATCCACAGAAGCACAACAGCCACAGCTCTCCCCCAGGACAAGCTGAACACCTCCTTCACCGCCAAGGCCTGCCACAGAGTAGCCCACAGCCCCACAGCGTAGAAGGAGTTAGGAGCCCAGCCGAAGAGGAACCCCGGCGTCATACCGTAGACCACGGCCACGGCGGACAGCCTCGGAAGATCACCGAACGCGGGCCTGCCCATGACGAGCCGGGCCGCGGACGCCAACACCGGGACGCTCACCGCGGCGAGTATCAGGTAACCCGCCATCACGAACCCTGCGAAGAACAGGACCCCAGCCAAGCCGCCCACCTCCAGCCCCAGAACCTCAAGGGCCCAGGGCGCGAAGAGCTGAGCCGATCCCCCGGCGTTGCTAGGGTTAGTGTAGTCCACACCCATGAGGCTGAGGACCCCCGATAGGAGGGCAGTGACCCACCCCAGGGTCAGGACGTGGCACAGGGAGTCCCTGAAGCCCTTATCCTTGAGCGATCTGAACGCGCCGAGGGGGTCAACCATGATCCTGCGGACTAGGCGGAGCCGCTCCAAACAGGCCACCGTTGATAAATCACAGCCTGGAAATATATCTGTAGTTGAAACTTAGAATACACCAAGCCCACCTTTTTTATCCCTCAGCCACTCCATCCCCCCATGGAGCTCGTCTACATAGGCCGCGTCCGCTCACCAGTAGCCGAGGCCGTAGACATGAACTGGGGCCAAGTCGTCTCCGAGATCGTCCTAGAGCCCGAGTACGCCCCCGGCCTCCAGGGCCTAGAAGAGTTCAGCCACGTCCTCGTCCTCACCCACCTCCACCAGGCAGAGTGGGACCCGGAGAAGCACCTCAGGCGCCGCCCCCAGGAGCGAGGCGACATGCCCCTCACCGGCATCTTCGCCCAGAGAGCCCGTCACCGCCCCAACAGGATAGGCGTCACAGCCGTCGAGATAGTTGAGGTCACCGATGGCACGTTGAAGGTCCTGGCACTGGACGCCGTGGACGGCACCCCCGTCATCGACATCAAACCCTACGTCCCCTACTACGACCGCAGAGACGCCACCATCCCTGAATGGATGACACGGATGATGAGAGACTACTTCTAGTTAGCTAAATGCAACCCGAAAAATTATCACATTCTTCCACGCAGCCGTCATAAACCCTCTTAAAACGCTAAATTCCCAGCCACATGGTACAAACCCTGAAAGCCTAGAGAAACCGGAGGCTACAGCCTATGCGGCGGCGGATACCTGGGATACGCCACCCTACTAGGCCCCAGACCCAGCTCCACGGCCACCTCCGCCAACTTCAAACTCGCCTCACCCCCATCCACCACCGGCAGCCCCGTCCTCTCCCGGAGAGGCCGCCCCATACCGAACATACCCAGACAGTCCAAGTAGAAGGAGTCGTACCCCTCCACAACCGCAGCCCGGATAGCCTCCTCCGTCAGCCTAAACGTCAACTCCAGGTCGTCCCTGAGCCGAAGCACCGGCAACGGGTGACGAATCCCGCCCACCCGCTTACCA
>DATKWY010000151.1:0-4112 GCA_035529295.1 Candidatus Desulfaltia sp.
GACGACGGCGTGCCTGTTCTGCTCAAATGGCTGGGGCACGGAAACCCCTGCCTCATACATGGTTTTAAGAGCCTTGTACTCGTTCTCTGCCGCCAACCTAGACTGGTAGAGCCACGAGATGTGACGGCGGTCAGCTATGTAATCCCGTTTACGTCGGGTGTCCCTGAAGCTGGTGCGGCCCAGCCTATGAAACTTGACAGCCACCTTCACGTTGCCTGGGGCCATGGCCTCGTAGACGTCGGCCTCCTTGCCTATGCCCACTATCGGCCCCAAGGCATCCAAGGTCTCCGATTTGACCAGGGCGTTCAAGGCCAGGCAGTCGTAGGCAGTGTAGTTCATTATGTAGCCCAGGTAGGGCTCCTTCTGCCTGTAGATGAGCTCCAGCCTGTCCAGGTTGCCTAGGCGGTACTCCAGCTTGCTGTCGTGGAGGCCGCTGTACCTGGCCACCTCCTCGAAGGGGACGTACTCGTGCTTGATCATTCCCCGCTCCATGGCTTGGAGTATCCTCAGATCAAGGTTTTCCAGCTGTGTGAGTATCTGGGCTGCTTTCTCGGCCGACGACACAAGGAAAAGGGTGCTGTGAGGGTATATTAGATGTCCAGTCTGCTCTTGAGGGCCGAGGACACAGGGATGCCTATGATGCCCGAGACAAGCATCTGGACAATGTTGAAGGGCAGCTCAGCCATGGCCCCGACGAGCCCGTACATGAAGACCTGAACCAGGAAGTACCCTCCAACCATCACGATGCCTCCCGCGGCCCAGGCGACGACGGTCTTCTGCACTGTTCTGCCTTCCTTGGGTCCCGCGAGGGTTCCTGCCACGTATCCCTCGGCTCCTTTGATTACTGTGGTGAAGACCACCCAGGTGTACCAGCCTCCTAAGAGGTCAGCCAGCCCGGAGCCCAGGCCCCCAGCTATGGCCCCCACTACTGGGCCGAAGACCAGGCTGGTGATCACGACGATGGTGTCACCCAGGTTGAAGTAGCCGCTTGTGGCGGGGATAGGAAACACGAAGATCATGGTGGCTATGGTGGCTAGGGCGCTCATTACTCCTATGGCCGCTATCTGGCGGGTATTGAGACTCGACATGAGGTGTTATAGTTATAACTATAATATAAGATATTCTAGTTGAAACTATAGTATTTAGCTTTAGAGCAGGACCTGCAGCTCATCCAAGGCCTCCAAGACGCGTCTACCCCGCTCAGTGATCTCCAGAAGCTTTCGTTTGCCTTCAGAAGAGGAAGAGACGAGGCCCCTGCCCTCGAGGCCCGTGAGGTGCTGGTAGACAGCCCCAAGGGTCATGTCGCTACCCAGGCTCTTCCATATGGCGTAACCGTACGTAGGCTGCTGACTGATGATCCTCAGAACCCGCTCCTTTGTGGCTAACCTGGAGCCCAGCCGGGGCGCCTTCTTGTGCTTGGTAAGGCTGCTCAGTATATCATCCGTCTTAAGGCCACTGCTGGTGACAAGGCATACCACCGTTTCATTGCGGCTGATCAGGCACCTAACCTCATCCAGCTTGAGGCAGGCCACCGGTGCGCTGGAAGCGGGCTCAGCGAAGATTCCTTCATACTTCGCTATGTCCTTTCCCGCGGCGATCATGTCGTCGTCAGACACTGACACAGCTGAGCCGCCTGACTCTCGGAGAGCCTTGAGAGCCAGCTCCCCGTATATGGGCTCCGAGACCCTGATGGCTGAGGCCACGGTATCGCCTCTACCGTGCTCGGGCTCATCTAGGCCATCAATGTAAGCCGCAGTTATTGGCGAGCATCCCTGTGCCTGGACGCCGATGATCCTGGGCTTCTCCTGGATGAGGCCCAGCTCCTCCATCTCCTTGAAGCCCTTCCAGACGCTGTGGAGGGTGGCGCCGCTCCCCATGGCGACGATGACCCAGTCCGGGACACCCTGCTGCTCCACCAGCTCGTAGCTGATGGTCTTGATGCCCTCCACACTAAGAGGGTTAAGCTCAGTGGTGGCCTGGTACCAGCCCATCTCCTCCTCCAGTCTCTGGGCCCTTGCGATGGCTTCCTCGATGCTGTCCCCGGCCTCCACTATCTTAGCATCATACATCATCATCTGGGCCAGCTTGCCCAGGTCCACGGCCTTGGGGACTATGAGGTTGCACTGGATATCCATGCGGGCCGCGTAGGCGGACACCGAGGCGCCGTGGTTGCCGTTGGTGGCGCATATCAAGCTATCATAGCCTCTGCTCGCGGCGTCCGAGACTATGAGGGCCGCCGACCGGTCCTTGAAACTGCTGGTGGGGTTCCTGGTCTCGTCCTTCAGGTACAGGTTCTCCACCTTTAGGATCTCAGCCAGCCGCTGAGCCCTCTGGAGGGGCGTCCCCCCCTCACCAAGGCTCACCGTCCTAGTGATCTTTGGGAGCACAGGCTTGTACCTCCAGAAGGTGAGAGGCCCCGTGAAGCTGATGGGCCCCGAGCTGGGATCAATCCTGTACTCGATGATGCCTCCACACTTTTCGCATCTATGCCTGGGGGGGTCAGCTTTGTACGTCTTTCCGCAACGGAGACACGTGAGGCTTGGGCGAGGGCTCATCAAATAGTCTATGATGTGACCCGTTTTATGCTTATGCCAATTCTTTTATGGGCACCCATGCATCAGTTCACGTAACGGCCTTGAAGCTCTCTGAACTTAGACCCGGCATGGAGAATGTTGCCTTGGAGGTGGAGCTTCTGAGCCTGGAGGAGCCCAGGGAGGTGGAGACCTACACTGGACTTAAACACACTATTGTGGAGGGCGTGGTTCGGGACGTTTCAGGGTCCATGGGTCTCACCGTGTGGAATGAGAGGATAGAGGAGCTGAAGGGGATCAAGCCTGGCGATGAGCTGCTGCTGGCAGGCGTATTCGTTTCCAGCTACAAGGGAGAGCTCTCAGCCAACGTGGGGAGAGACTCGAGCATATCTAAACGGTGATGCCATTGGATTCGGAGATCATCCAGCTCCTTGTAGCGGAGTCGAGGAAGCGGCAGAGGCTCACCGGGTGCCACGGATATGAGCACACCGAGAGAGTCATAGAGCTGTGCAAACGGCTGGGCGCCCAGTTGGGGGCCGATATGGGCGTCCTTCTCCCAGCCGCCATACTTCACGACATATCACGGGAGGAGACGGACCACGCCGAGCGGGGCGCAGCTGAGGCCGCCAAGATACTGAAGGAGTCAGGATACGAGCCCGGGAAGATACCCTTGATCTGCGAAGCCATACGTGCTCACAGCTTCAGCCGCGGGGAGAGGGCCAGGACCCCCGAGGCTATGATCCTGAGCGACGCGGATAAGCTGGACGCCATGGGCGCGGTGGGAATATACAGGACGGCCCTCTACAGCGGTGAGCTCATGAGGCCCGTGGAGGAGTTCATCGAGCACTTCCACGAGAAGCTCCTCACATTGAAGGACCTGCTCTTCACGGATGAGGCCCGCGTATTGGCTGAAGATAGGCACAGGTACATGCTGGAGTACCTGGAGGAGTTCATGAGGGAGCTGAGGGCTGAGGCTTAGCCGGAGCCCCAGCGCCTGTAAAGCTCGTTGGCCACGTTGAGCTGGTCCAGCACCTTGCCGACTATGAAGTCTGCGACGTCCTCGACGGTCTCCGGCTTGTGGTAGAAGGCGGGCATGGCTGGGAGAATAACTGCCCCTGCCCTGCTGAGCTTGGCCATGTTCTCGAGGTGGATGGCGTGGAGGGGCGTCTCCCTCGGGACCAGGATGAGGGGCCTCCTCTCCTTGAGTTGGACGTCCGCGGCTCGGGTGACCAGGTTGGGTACGTACCCGTTGGCTAGGGCGCCTATGGTCTTCATGGAGGCGGGTATGATGATCATGGCGTCCACCCTGAAGCTTCCGCTGGCTATGGGCGCCTCCAGCTCATCAGGATCGTAGCTGCGGTCAGCCAATTCATGGAGTCTCGAGGTGCCGCCGATCTCGTGGCCTGCCACCTTCTCGGCTGCCTCTGTGACGATCAGGTGAGTCTCGATGCCCAGGTCGCGGCAAGCCTTGAGCAGCCTGACGGCGTATATGGTTCCGCTGGCCCCCGTGACGGCGACGATGATCCTCAAGCCTAGTTACACCTAGCTGAATAGAGAGGCGATGCGTTATAAACTGATTTG
>DATKWY010000152.1:0-2901 GCA_035529295.1 Candidatus Desulfaltia sp.
TAAAATCAAAAAAGCCTTAGATGATGACTAAAATTTAACCTATTAACACAAGATAAATCATTACTTCCCACCGAAGCTTAAATAAAACAGGTGAAACAAATGGCAAAGAAACCGACACCCGCTCCGAAGCCCGCGGAAAAGAAGCCTGAGAAGCCCGCCGAGAAACCGAAGAAGAAGTGAACGATGTAACCTGCCTTCTCAGTCAGGTTAGATCACCCCCTTTTTAATCAACCAAGCCTCACCGTAGGCTTTCCCCATTGATCACTGCCCTTAAATGAGCCCGGGGAGATTGCTATCGAGCCATGTCCTCCACCATCCATTGCCCCAACTGCGGCAGGGCCCACACGGTGGAGGAGTACGAGGAGGACCGGTTCTGCAGAGACTGCGAGACCCTCCTGACCCTGTCAGGCGACGCGTCCCCGGGTTCCTGGACGCGCCTGTTTCCCTACGAGCCCTACCCCCAGCAGGTGGAGTTCATAGAGGATGTGGTGTCCACCGTCGGCCGCGGCAAGGTGCTCATAGCTGAGGCCTGCAACGGGTTCGGCAAGACCGTTAGCGCCCTCAGCTGCCTCCTACCCCTCGGCCGGAGGATCATCTACGCTACCCGCACCCACGAGCAGGTGCGTCAGGTTCTGCTGGAGATGGAGAAGATCAACGAGAAGGTCGGGGAGAGCTACACGGCGGTCAACCTGGCCAGCAGGGACCACCTCTGCGTCAACCCCGAGTGCAGGGGCCTCCCCGCCAACGAGAGCCAGGAGCTCTGCGGCGTACTGAGGAAGAGCGGCGACTGCCCCTACAACAGCGAACTGGACAAGCCGCCCACGGGGCTGCCCAAGATACTCACCAGGGAGGCCCTCGTGGAGGAGGGCCGGAAACGGAAGTTGTGCCCCTACTATCTGGCCAGGCGCATGATGAAGGAGTGCCACCTGGTGGTAGCTCCCTACCCTTACGTGTTCAACCCCATGATCAGGCTCACCACGGGCCTGGACCTGGGGGGTCTGGTGCTGGTGCTGGACGAGGGCCACAACGTGGACCAGGTGGGCCAGGAGATACTCAGCGACACCCTCGCGGAGCGGGGTCTCAGCGCCGCCGCGGAGGAGATGAGGCTCATAGGGAAGTCGCCCAGGTTCATCGACAGGCTGGGGGAGCACCTACTCAGATCGGACTCCGAGAAGCCCCGGCTGGTCTCCGCCGAAGCCCTGGAGAGGGACCTGGAGCTGGCACTGGGCATGAGCATAGGCGCCTTCATGGACGGCCACGCCCCCCTGGTGGAGTCCATAAGGGCGAGGAAGGCCAAGGACGGGAACCCGCCCGTCTGCTTCCTCAACGGACTCCTCGGCTTCCTCGAGCTCCTCCAGGGCAGCGTGAAGGAGAAGTACGTGGGTGTCTACACGCGGAGCTACTACGGGGCCCCCGTCATCGAGTACAGGTGCCTGGACCCCAGCCTGGCCGTGGCCCCCGTGGTGGCCGAGGCCCGCGGCGTGCTGGTGATGAGCGGCACCCTCAGCCCCCTGGACACCTTCGCCGAGATCATCGGGCTGGGGGACGCCGAGAAGCGCTCCTACCCCAGCATCCAGCGCTCCGACAAGATCAGGATGGTGGTGGACACCTCCGTCACCACCCAGTACAGGGAGCGGAGCGACGAGATGATCGCCAGGATGGGTGAGACCATAGGCAGGGAGCTGGAGACGGTGAAGCAGGGGGCCCTCATCTTCTTCACCCAGAGGGGGTTCATGAACAGATGCTTGGACGTGTGGGCAAAGGAGCGGATACTGAAGGCCCACGGGGACCGCCTCCTCCTGGCCGGGAAGCAGCTGTTCCGGGAGGGCAGGGACGCGGCCCAGAACAGGGACGTGGTTGCCAGGTACAAGAGGATGGCCGTGGGAGTCGGCGGAGCCGTCCTGTGCTGCGTCTTCAGGGGCAGGAACAGCGAGGGCAGCAACTTCCCCGGGGACCAGGCCCGGGGCATATTCCTGGTGGGGGTGCCCTTCGCCAACTACGGTGACCCCCTGGTGAAGGCCCAGATAAGGTACTACAACGGGCTGAGGCCCGGCCTGGGCAACAGGTGGTACACCATGGACGCCTACAGGGCCGCCAACCAGAGCCTGGGCAGAGGAATAAGGGGCAGGGACGACTGGTGCCACTACTGGCTCCTGGACAGGCGGTACGCCGAGAACCTGGGCATCATAACCAGGTGGGCTCAGGGGGACGGGGCGGAGATCAGGAGAGGCGCTGCACAACAGACGTTTTAAGCCCACGTGGACAAAAAGAGTTTAGTGACCATCCGTGCCCACTGGCTTCTTTCTGGGGGTGGACGGCGGAGGAACCGCCACCAGGGCAGTGATAGTGTCGGCTGGGGGTAGGGTTCTGGGCGCTGGGAGAGCTGGGCCATCTAACCCCATCACCGTCGGCGCCGACAGGGCCCTGGCCAGCATACTGGAGGCCGTGGGCATGGCCTCGGAGAAGTGCGGGGTCAGCCGTTTCAAGGCCAGCATGCTGGGTGTTGCGGGCACCGACCGATCCAGGCTGAGGGAGAAGCTGCTAGCTGGGCTACCCGGTTCCTATGGGGACACAGCCGTGACCAGTGACGCCGCCGCGGCGCTGGCCGGGGCCACGGGCTGCAAGCCCGGCGTGGTGGTGATAGCGGGCACAGGCTCCATCGCCTACGGGGAGAACCACCTGGGCCAGGCGGCCCGGGCAGGCGGCTGGGGGTGGAGGCTGGGGGACGAGGGAAGCGGCTACACCATAGGCAGGAACGCCATACTGGCCACATTGAGGGCGCACGACGGCCGAGCCCCGGATACCGCCCTACGAGACATGATCCTGAGCCACCTGGGCCTAGGCGCCGTGGAGGAGATCATAGACTGGATGTACGCCCCGGGGAGGGAGCCCCGGGACGTG
>DATKWY010000153.1:0-2275 GCA_035529295.1 Candidatus Desulfaltia sp.
CCTGACGGGTCCAGGTCGTTGGCCAGGATGGGTAGGAAGCTGGAGGACAGGCTCATCCCCGTCATGATGCTGAACCCTATGAAGAGAAGCTCATAGTAGACGGCTGGCATGTCCGCTGCGAATATCTTCCTCAGCCCAGCCATCTCCCTCAAATATTGATCCCTTCGAATCGTTCCAGATGCTCATCCGCCAAATATTAAATGTATCCCCGGGAACCCATAGGATAAATAAAGCGAAGCCGTGGGTATCACCATGACTCCCCCCAAGACCGTTGCCGTCGTCGGCTTCAAGGACTCCGGGAAGACGAGGGTGGTGGAGGCCCTCGTCGGCGAGCTCACCCGCAGAGGCCACAGGGTGGGCACCGTGAAGCACACAGCAGAGAACATCGACTTCGACACGCCCGGTAAGGACACTAGAAGGCACAGGGACGCGGGAGCCGTGGCCACGGCCATCCTCCACGATAACGCCGCCGCCTTCTTCTTGGACGACCACGTAATGATACACGACGCCGTGAGATGCCTGGGCGCCCTGGACTTCCTGGTCATCGAGGGCTTCAAGACCCTGGACACCCACGCCAGGATACTGGTCCCGCGGGAGGACGGCGACATAGACAAACTCAGGAACGGCTTGGAGGTGACCGCCGTCAAGATACCCGGCTCAAAGTTCAGCGGAATCGAGGCGGTTGAGTTATCCGACCCAGCTACATTGGCCGACATAGTGGAGTCAAGGGCCTACCCCATGCTGCCGGGGACCAACTGCCACGGCTGCGGTTACCCCGACTGCAGAAGCCTGGGCAAGGCCATCCTAGACGGCGACGCGGACGCCACCCAGTGCGTACGGAACTATATCGCCTTCACGTTGAAGGTGAACGACGAGTCCGTGCCCCTCAACAACTTCACCAGGAGGGCCCTCACCAACATGCTCATGGGATTCATCAAGACCCTGAAGGGAGGGGAAAAGGCGGAGAGGGTGGAGCTAGCCTTCGAGGTGGATAGGGATGGCTGAGCAGCTCAGCATCTGCATAGACAGCAACGAGGCCAGCGGCCGCGCGGACATAGTCACCTACCTCAAGTTCAACGGCTTCAACGTGGACATCAGGAGGCTGGACGTCTGCGACTACGTGGTCAGCGACAGGGTGGGCGTGGAGCGCAAGAACGTCACCGACTTCCTTGGCAGCATGAGGGACGGCCGCCTCTTCAGCCAGGCCAAGGACATGGCAGGCCTCTACGAGCGCCCCATCCTGATACTGGAGGGCCAGCTGAGCCGGGCCTTCAAGAGGAGCGCCATGAAGCCCAGCAGCGTCTACGGGGCCCTCAGCAGCCTGGCCCTGGACTACGGTTTGAACATCATACCCACCGAGACCCCTGAGCACACAGGGATCCTCCTCCACAGACTCGCCTACAGGGAGCAGGCCAAGGAGGAGCGGGTGATCCAGCTCCGCAGCGTTGACAGGAGCCTGCCTCTTCACGAGCAGCAGCTCTACCTCCTGGCCGGCCTGCCCCAGATAGGCACAACACTGGCCCAGGACCTCCTTTACCACTTCGAGACGCCGCAGCGGGTGCTGGAGGAGTTCGCCAAGGCCGAGGTAAAGGTGTCAAAGACGGGGAAGACCAGGAAGCTGGCTGGCCCACTGACCGAGGTCAAGGGCATAGGTCCGGTGATCGTGGAGAATGCCCAGAGACTCCTGAAGGAGTCATACCTGTCCCTGTGCGCCAGGGAGAGCTAGCTCCTCTCCAGGTACCTCTTGATCTCCCAGGCCCTGGCCTCCGACTCGCCCAGGCGCTCAGCCTCCAGGTACTCACGGAGCTCCTGCCGCTTCTTGTCCAGGAATATGTCCACCATCTCCTCTCCCAGCACCCTCCTCACGAAGACGCTGGACTCCAGGTGGTCCAGGGCGTCCCCCAGGCTGGATGGCAGCCTGGTGATGCCCAGATCCTTCCTCTGCTTCATCCTCATCTTCTCGACGTTCTCTCTGGTGGGCGGCATAGGCTCCTTCTTCCGCTCCACGCCGTCCATGCCGGCCGCCAGGAGCAGGGCCGAGGCCAGGTAGATGTTTGTTGAGCAGTCAGGGGCCCTGTACTCTACGCGGGCGCTCCTCTCGTAGCCGGGCACCCTTATGAGGGCGGTCCTGTTGGCCACGCCCCAGCTCTTGTAGACGGGGGCCTCGTGGCCCGGAACAAGCCGCTTGTAGCTGTTGGTGGTGGGGTTCAGGAACGCCGTCATGGCGTCCACGTGGTCCATGATGCCCCCCACGAAGTGGACCAGGAACTCGCTG
>DATKWY010000154.1:0-6781 GCA_035529295.1 Candidatus Desulfaltia sp.
GGAAAGCCGCGGAGATATGCCTCAAGTGCGGCGTCTGCTGCGCGGTCCCAGAGTACGGCTGCCCAGCCCAGTACGGCCCCCAGTTCAACCCAAAGCACACCTATGTCTATGACTGCCTGGGCGCAGAGAAGCCCGCATCCAACTCAAGCATATGGCAGTGCGTCAGCTGCCACAAGTGCGAGGAGATGTGCCCCTACGAGGTCAGCCCCCTCCACTTCATAGAGGCCATGAAGCAGCGGGCCCTGGAGGCCGGGGAAGCACCCGAATCCATCACAGGCGAGATCGAGCAGGTGGTGAACACCGGCTACGCGTTCCCCGTCACAGCCAACACGGAGCGGCTGAGAGAGGAGCTGGGCCTGGAGCCGATACAGCCCACCGAGGACTTGAAGAGGATAGCCGAGGCCACAGGGCTCAGGAGGCTGAGGAAGTGAAGTACAGCTTCTTCCGTGGCTGCTTCATACCCATCAGGCTCCCCCACGTGGAGAAGGTTGCAGGCATGGTGTTACCCAAACTAGGAGTTCACCTGCAACCGGTGGAGGGCTTCACATGCTGCCCGGAGCCCATAGGAGTCACAGTCAACCACCCTCTCACGGGCCTGGCCGTCAGCGCCAGGAACCTGGCCCTGGCGGAGGAGCAGGGCCACGACATCATAACCCTGTGCAACGGGTGCACCTACACCCTCAAACAGGCCAACGAGACCCTCAAGGCCGACAGCGAGCTCAGAGACAGGGTGAACGCCATCCTAGCCGAGACCGGTCACAAGTATAATGGCACCGTTGAGGTTCACCACTTCGCCCAGGTCCTCACAGATGCTGTAGGCCTGGACCGGGTTGAGGCCGCCGTGGAGAGGCCCCTCACCGGCTTGAAGGTGGCCAGCCACACGGGGTGCCACATACTCAGCCCCCCAGACGTCATGGGGTTCGACGACCCCCAGGTCCCTGTGAAGCTGGACCAGATGATTATAGCCCTAGGGGCCACGCCCCTCGACTACGAGTATAAAACCCAGTGCTGCGGGTGGACCCTCAGCAACTACGGCGACAGAAACGCCGCCGCCAGGCTCCTAGGCGACAAGCTAACAGCCATGCACGCGGCCGGAGCCGACTCGGTGAACGTCATATGCCCCCAGTGCCTGGCCCAGCTGGACACCGGCCAGATGCTGGCGGCCCGGTCCCTGAAGCTGGACTTCAGGCTGCCCGCCCTCTTCTACCTCCAGTACCTGGCCCTGGCCATGGGGTACAGCCTAGAGGAGGCCGGGTACGACAAACACAGGGTGAAGGACCCGGGGTTCGAGGAGAAGCTGAGGAGGATACTGGCATGATCATCACCACCACGTGCATCTACTGCGGAGTCGGGTGCCACCTGGACCTCCACGTGAGGGACGGAAAGGTGGTGTCAGTCACCCCCGGCAAGGCAGGCCCCGGCGAGGGCAAGCTCTGCATCAAGGGGTGGAGCGCCCACCAGTTCATCCACCACCCGGACAGGCTCACCAAGCCCCTCATCAGGGCGGGTGAGGGCTTCCGGGAGGCGTCATGGGGTGAGGCCCTGGACCTTGTGGCATCCAATTTCAAGGAGATCAAGGACAAGCATGGACCCAACAGCCTGGGCTTCTTCAGCTCGGCCAAGGCCACCAACGAGGACAACTACCTGATGCAGAAGCTGGCCCGCGCAGCGGTGGGCACAAACAATGTGGACCACTGCGCCAGGCTGTGCCATGCCAGCACCGTCACCGGCCTCGTCGCCGCCTTCGGCAGCGGCGCCATGACCAACAGCCAGGAGGACGTTGAGGAGGCCGACGCCATATTCATCATCGGAAGCAACACCAGCGAGCAGCACCCCCTCATCGCCCGCCGCATTATCCGGGCCGTGAAGAACGGGGCCAAGCTCATCGTGGCCGACCCCAGGGAGATACCTCTCTGCGAGTACGCGGAGGTCTACCTTCAGCACCGGCCAGGCTCCGACGTGGCCCTCCTCAACGCCATGATGAACGTGATAATAGAGGAAAAGCTCCACGACCAGGCCTTCATAGCGAAGCGCACCGAGGGCTTCCAGGAGCTACATGAGACGGTGAAAGGCTACACCCCGGAAAAGGCCGAAGAGGTCACCGGCGTCCCAGCTAAATCCATCAGGGCCGCGGCCCGCCTCTACGGCCGAGCATCGAAGGCTGCCCTCTTCTTCAGCATGGGCATAACCCAGCACACCACCGGCGTCGACAACGTCAAGAGCTGCGCCAACCTGGCCATGCTCACAGGCAACCTTGGCCGACCAGGCACCGGCGTCAACCCCCTGAGGGGCCAGAACAACGTCCAAGGCGCCTGCGACATGGCCGCCCTCCCCAACTACCTGCCCGGCTACCAGAGCCCAGGAGACGCGGAGACCCGAGCCAGATTCAAGGAGGCCTGGGGCGTAGAGCCACCCGCAGCCGACGGGCTAACCCTCACCGAGATGATGAACCTCGCCGGGGACAAGGTGAAAGCCCTTTTCATCATGGGGGAGAACCCCATGCTCAGCGACCCCGATCTGGGCCACGTGGAGGCGCAGCTGGGCCGGCTGGAGTTCCTGGTGGTCTCCGAGCTTTTCATGAGTGAGACCGCTATGCTGGCGGACGTTGTGCTTCCGTCCTGCAGCTTCGCCGAGAAGGATGGCACCTTCACGGCCACTGATAGGCGGGTCCAGCTGGTGAGAAAGGCGGCGGAGCCGCTGGGGAGTAGCAGGCCGGACTGGTGGATCATCCAAGAGCTGTCCATGCGGCTAGGGTACCCCATGGGCTATAGGAGCCCCTCGGAGATCATGGACGAGGTGGCCCATGTGGCCCCCATCTACGGAGGCATGAGCCACGCCAGGCTCCAGGGCGAGGACCTCAGGTGGCCTTGCAGAGGCAGGGACGACCCCGGAACCCGAATACTGCACTCGACCCAGTTCAGCCGCGGCAGAGGCAGGTTCCACGCCGTGGAGTATAAGCCCCCAGCCGAGGAGCCAGACGAGAAGTATCCGCTGATCCTGACAACGGGCCGCTTACTGTTCCACTGGCACACGGGCACTATGACCCGGCGCAGCGGCACCCTCACGGACCAGGTGAACGAGGCATTCCTTGAGATCAGCCTCACGGACGCTGAGGCCCTGGGAGTTGCAGACGGCGACACCGTACGCGTGTCCAGCAGGAGAGGCAGCATCGAGCTCAAGGCCGCGGTGACCTCCAGGATCAAGCCGGGCACCGTATTCATACCCTTCCACTACGCTGAGGCGGCGGCCAATAGGCTCACCATAAACGCCTTGGACCCTCAGGCAAAGATACCCGAGTTCAAGGCATGCGCTGTGAGGGTGGAGAAGCCTTAGCGGCGGCTCCTCACAATCTCGCCGAGCCTGTGGGCCACCTTGTGGGCCTGAAGGTAGCTGGACTCGGGGAGCTCCGGCAGGTGGTAGCTCTCGATCCTCTCCAGGAAACCGTATTTGCTGACCACCGCCCCAGCGGCGCAGCTCTCACCGTACCCGCACATGTAGCACTGGCTGAGGCCTGTGCTCTGGACTATGCCCACGGGCTCCGCCATGTAGTTGCTCCTGAACATCTTGAGCACGTACTCATCCACGGGGTCCGGCTCGCCGGTGCCCACGGAGACTATGGCGTTGAGCTTCCCGGCTAAGGGGAACCGCTCCCTGTGGCGGAGGCTGAAGGTGCGCTCCAGGAATGCGTGGCCCAGGGCGTTTATTGTGCCGTAGTAGTTGGGAGCGCCGAAGACCACGGCATCAGCCTCAAACATCCGGTCCCTGATCTCCGCCCAGTCGTCCTCTATGACGCATATGTTGTCGCCGGCGCAGTGGACGCAGCCCCTGCAGCCGCTTATCCTCTTGCCGCTGAGGCTCACGTACTCGGTGGGCTCCCCTGTCTTCTCCAGGAGGTACTTGACAAGCTCCTCTGTGGCCCCGCAGAGGAGCCTCCCCTGCTCGTCCCTGACGGCGTTCCTGCCACTGGCGTTGATGCCCAGGATCATGTTACCACACCATGGGGGCGTACCCCTGCTTTATCAGGTCGCTGATGATGCTGCCCACGTACTCGACGCGGACACCCATTCCGTCCACCTTGTCGCTGATGCCCTCACGGTCGCTTATCGCCTTACATGCGATGCTGTCGCCCAAGCCAGCCACCTCTATTGCGGCACTGGCAACGTCAGGGTCGGTGACCATGAGCTGCTCGGAGGGCCCGAAGTATACTACCTTCACGTCCTCCATCCACCCACGCTTAAGGGCGTTCTTGGCGTACATGAGGCCGGTGAGAGCCTTACCCTTGTCGCCCGTCGCGATCACAACTAGAAGCTTTGATGTCATGAAACTCATGATGTGACCTGTGCCGCCGAATAAAAGGCATGTCACCACATGTGGAAAGCGTATTATTCATCGATTCCGAGTTCAGATATGAGCTCGTCATGCCAGAGGTAATGAAAGCAGAGGAACTTGTGGAGTACCAGAAGGGGGCGGTGGTGAGCCGCACCCTCATCAACAAGCCTGGGGGGACCGTGACCCTATTCAGCTTCGACAAAGGAGAGGGCCTGAGTGAACACACGGCCCCCTACGACGCCCTGGTCCAAATCCTAGACGGTAAAGCCGAGATAACCATCGGAGGCGAGCCCCACACCCTGGGAAAGGGCGAGATGGTCATAATGCCCGCGAATGTCACCCACGCCCTGAAGGCTGTGGACCGGTTTAAGATGATGCTGGTGATGGTAAAGGGCTAGGTGACCTTTGCGCCGTCGGCTATGGGTCTGTCCGTGGTGAGAAGCGCAAGCTCCCCGTCCTTGGTCTCCGCGGCCAGAAGCATCCCGTCGCTGGTCTCCCCGAACATCTTGGCGGGCTTCAGGTTGCAGATGACGGGTATACGTAGCCCCTGAAGCTCCTCAGGCTTGTAGTAGTCCACGAGGCTGGTGAGTATCTGCCTGGTGTGGTCCCCCATGTCCACCTGAAGCTTGAAGAGCTTGTCGCTGCCCTGCACCCTGGCGACCTCGGCCACGGTTCCGACCCTGATGTCCAGCTTTTTAAAATCCTTGTACGATACCTCTTCGCTCATCTCAGTTACACACCCACATGGAGCCGACGGTTTTTAAGGCTAATCCACCACGAGGCGCGTCCAGTAACAAGCTGACTCATGTTTCTCCACCAGAAACAATTCGCCGCTCGGCTCCGCGTCCGGTCATGAGAGCATGTTTTATACTAGCTGAAGACCATCCGCATAAGGCGACAGGATTGAAGTACAGGGTTCACCGTTTCGAAGTAAGGATGTCTCAGGACCAAGATAGGCTGGAGGAGTTCCTCAACGGGTTGGAGGGGGAGCTAGTGACCATCATACCCAACGTGAGGCCCCAATTCACCATGGGCGGGATGGGGGCCAAGGTCAGTTTCCTCTACATCGTGGAGAAGCTGGGCTAGGAGAGGTAGCGTAGGGCTAGCCGCGTGTACATCTCTGAGACGGGCCTAAGCCACTCCAGCTTCACATACTCGTTAGGGCCGTGGGGGTCTCCCCTCTGTGGTCCGATGTGGACACATTCGATGCCCTGCTCTCCCTGGAATATGTTGGCGTTTGTTATCCCATAGGCGTACTCGTAGAGGGGCTCCCGGCCCATGACCTCCTGGTAGACCCCATGGAGGGTTCTCATCAATGGCTCATCCCTTGACGCGATGTACGGCTCGTACTTGGGGGGCTTGACTCCCACCTCCACCTCGGACCTGAGGCTCAGCGAGTCCACCAGCCTCCTCATGTCGTTCAAAGCGTAATCTATGGACTCGCCCGGCACTAGAAGCCTGTTCACCTCGAACCGGGCCGACTCGGGCACCACCACGCTGTAAACCTTGTATCCGCCCTCCATCTTCAAGGTGCACACAGTCCCCTTCCCGAACTGGGGGTGATCCACCAGCCTGAGCTTGTCCAGGTTTGCGATGATCCTGGCGGCGTCCTCCACCGCGTTTATTCCCAGGTGTGGCCTAAACCCGTGGGCTGCTCTGCCCTTCACCTTCACGTCGTATAGGACCTTGCCCGTCAAGCCCAGGGGTATGGGCTTGGTCTCGTCGCCGCAGTAGCTGTAGGTTAGAACCACGCCGTCCAGGCTCTTCCACCGGGGGTCCTCCATCATCCTCCAGGCGCCCTTATCGGTGGACTCCTGGTCGATGACGCCGCTGAAGCTGAGCTCTCCTCCGAACTCGGCTCCACTGTCGGCTACCGCCCTGAGTATGTTGAGGGTGCACGCGATGCCGCTCTTCATGTCGCAGGCGCCGCGCCCATAAATCCTGTCGTCCCTGGTGACAGCCTTAAATGGGTCGGTTAGCCAGTCATCGCCGGCGGGCACCGTGTCCGTGTGGGCGTTGTAGTTAAGCCGCTTACCCGACATGGAACCCTCAAGTACGCCGTATACGTTGGGTCGGCCCGGCTCCACGTACTCAAGCTCCGTCTTGAACCCGTATCCTTCGAGCTTCTCCTTCAGGTAGAGGCTCAGGGCCTCCTCCTCGCCGGTGACGCTGGGGATGCCTATCATCTCCTCCGTCAGCCTCACCGTGTAGGAGCCGTCAAGCCTCCTGAGGACTTCTTCTAGCATGGATGAAAAGGTATGGTTCACAAGTTTAAGGGGTGTGCCCGGAGAGGAACCTGTCAGCCATCAACGCGAATACCTTACTCACTGGGCCTAGGGTGTCTATCAGCGTGTACTCGTCCCTCTGGTGTGATCCTCCGTCGTAG
This sequence comes from Candidatus Desulfaltia sp., assembly GCA_035529295.1. Lineage (GTDB taxonomy): Archaea > Thermoproteota > Bathyarchaeia > TCS64 > TCS64 > RBG-16-57-9. The sequence goes on from DATKWY010000154.1 coordinate 6,716, forward strand.
GGCCCAAGGTGTATGCAGGGGATTCCGCCCTCGCCGGCGAAGGTGTTGGCATCCGTGATGCTGCTG
>DATKWY010000155.1:0-2259 GCA_035529295.1 Candidatus Desulfaltia sp.
CACAGGAGTGGATCTGGTGCGAGGGCAGGCAGGAGGCCCTCAAGTCCATCCTCTTCTGCACCTACGGTTACAGCGGCTGCTGGGCCAACAGGTTCGGCAACTTCGACACCTTCATGGAGATCAACCGGGTCGCCCGGCACACCCTGGTGGAGAGCATGAACATAGCCCGCCGCCGCGGCTACAGGGCCCTCTACGGCAACAACGACAGCCTCTTCCTGAAGCGCCCAGGCGTGTCCCCCGAGGACTTCAGGGAGCTGGCCGACGAGATATCGGCTCACACCGGCCTCTCCATGGCCGTGGACAAGGTGTTCAGGTACCTGGTGCTCCTACCCCAGAAGGGCGAGGAGCGCACGGGGGCCATCAACAGGTACTACGGGAGAACCGTGGAGGACCGCTACGTCTACAGGGGCATAGAGCTGAGGCGCAGCAACACGCCGCCCTACGTGGCCGAGGCCCAGAGGAAAGCCACCGTGGCCCTCCTGAGCCACGACACGGTGGAGGAAGTGTGCACCATAGGCGTGGACGAGGCCGTCGCCGCCATAGAGGACGCGTGCCGCCTCCTCAGACGGGGCGCCGTCCCAGAGGAGGAGCTGTGGACAACCACGGCCCTCAGGAGGAGCCCCTCAGAATACAGGGCCAAGTTGCCCCACGTGGCCGCGGCCGAGGCCATGGAGATGCAGAGGAGGAGGATGGGGGCCAGGACCCCCGTGGGCTTCGTCTACGCGGACGCCGGCCACCCCAACAGGTTCAGGCGGGTCAGGCCCGCCGGCATCAGGGGGAGGGTGGACACGGAGAAGTACGTGGAGCTGGTCCGGGAGGCGGGCCGCAGCGTCCTCATGCCCTTCGAGGTGGACCTGGAGGAGCACGGGCCCAGGCCGGTGTCCCTTACAGAGTTCATGTGAACTTAAAAGCCATGATCCTGGGCCTCCACCTGGGCTATGCTCAACGCATGGGCGTCCCCGCCCTCCACCCCCTCCCGGAGGATCGCTAGGACGAGCCTCCCCGAGTCGGTGAGCCTCACGTCCACAGGGTCCACCGCCGTGCCGTAGTTCAGGAGCTCCAGCTCCTTCAGCACCTTGGCGTTGAACTTGAGAGTCGAGTAGGGTACCATTTGCTTCTCGGACAGCTCCGCGAGTATCCGGGTTATCCTGTCCTTCTTTTTCTCCACGGCGGAGAGAATCAGAACCTGGTTAAGGTTCAGAGATCTGTTCAGAAGCCTGCTAAGCGATATGATATGGCTTCCGGTTAATCGAATTGGCGGCTCAAAATCACCACTTCCCTACAACGGGCGCCGCCAGCGTTATTAATGTTTACGGTGAGGCCGGGCCAACAAGTTTCATTAGCCTTGAAGGGCTTATCCCTGTCATGTCCATAGGGATCAAGGGTAAATGGGTCATCGCATTCGACGGCGAGGAGCACAGGCTTCTAAGGGACGGAGTCGTGGTCACCGAGGGCCAGAGAGTAAAACACGTGGGTAAGAGTTACACCGGCAAAGTTGATCGGTGGATCGACGCGGGCCACCACGTGGTCATCCCCGGCATGATATGCACCCACCTCCACGCATCCAGCGCCCCCAAGGACAAGACCTTCATCGACGACACCGGCGCCCGCCACTTCTACATGAGCAGCCTAGGAGAGAACCTCACCGCACTAGGCAAAAGTATCAAGCCCAAGGACTACCACGTCTTCGCCAAGTACAGCATGGCCGAGCTCCTCAGAAGCGGCTGCACCACCATGCTCGAGATAGGCATGGTGGGCACCCTGGGCGCCGAGGCCACCGTCAAATACGTTGATGATCTGGGCATAAGGGCCGTGGAGGGCTGTAACGTTGAGGACGGCTCCTGGGCCAGGGACCAGGGCGCCAACCTGTACACAGAGTGGCACGGCCTGGACCATGGCCTGAAGCTGCTGGATGGGGCCGAGAAGTTCGTGAAAAAGTACGACGGGGCACTGGACGGCCGCCTCATCGGGGCCCTATATCCTAGCACCGTGGACAAGGTGAGTGGGGACCTGCAAAGGGCGGTAAGGGAGAAGGCCGACGAGCTGGGATGCCCTGTTACCATCCACGCGGCCCAGTGGGTGGTGGAGTTCCAGAACATGCTCCGCATGTACCGCAGGACCCCCGTGGAGTTCCTCGGCGACACTGGGCTCCTGGGCCCCGACCTCATAATAGGCCACGGCTGGGCCATAGCCGGGCACCCCCTGGTTGCCTATCCGCCTGTTGGGGGCGGCGACCTGGAGCTCCTCGCTGCATCTGGG
>DATKWY010000156.1:0-5875 GCA_035529295.1 Candidatus Desulfaltia sp.
TATTCTGGGAAGAGCCGGAGGAGGTCACCATGTGCAAGCTGGGCGTCTACCCCAGCGGAGCCAGCGTAGGCGGCCAGGTCCTGGGCAACATGGTTTTCCTCATAGCCGACACCCAGGCCATGGGCTGGAAATGCGCCGCCCCGGCGGTTAGGGCCGCCCTCAGGGACCCCGAGTTCAGCCTGGAGCACTGCAAACGCACGTGGAGGTACTCGACGCTCCACATAGCCAAGATGCTGGGCGACCAGGCGCCCCCCAACTGCCCCGCCCCGTGGCTGAACGTCCCCAACCTGTACAGGTTCAGCCGGATGATAGATGAGGCCCTGCCCACGGTGAAGACAAAGGAGGAGCTGGAGGACCTCCTGTGGAGCTGGTTCAACTACGTGGACTGCCTCAACCGGTGGTTCTTCCTCGTCTTCCCCTGGCACCTGGGCAAGATGTTCCCCCCGGTCAAGCCGGAGGACGTGGAGGGGCTGACCCGGCTCGTGAAGCCCTAGCGTCCACCTTTTAGGCTGGTGCCCCACCTCATTCCTATGGCATCGTACAATCCAACCATAGTCCGGGCGGTGAAGCGCCCCTCCAAGCAGACCATCTCCAAGCTCAGGTCACTCCCAGTGGCCAACATAGCCGACGCCCTGGGCAAGCCCTGCATGTTCACACTGGACCCCCAGATACGCCCCGCCTTCGAAGGCATCAGCCTCGTAGGCCCAGCCGTCACCGTCCGGGAGCGCCCCGACTGCAACCTCATGAGCCACGCCGCCATCGACCTCATGCAGCAAGGCGACGTCCTGGTGGTGGACGCAGGAGGCTACACGCGCACAGCCGTGGGCGGGTTCCTCATGTCCAGGAAGATGATGAGCAAGAGCGCCGAGGGAGTGGTCGTGGACGGCGCCTGGAGGGACCGGGCCGAGATCGCCAAGGCCAGGTTCCCCGTCTACTGCAGGGCGTGGCAACCCGGTGGACCCCACAAGGACGTGCCGGGCTCAGTGAACGTGCCGGTCACCGTCGGAGGCGTGGTGGTGCACCCCGGAGACATCATGGTGGGAGACGAAGACGGCCTGGTGGTGGTGCCCAGGGACTCAGCAGACGAGGTGATTGCCCGGGCCCAGGAGATCAGGGCCCACGAGGACGAGGTGATGGCCGCATCCGACGAGGTCACACAGAGGCCCAACCCAGCCGCCACCGAGGAGCGGCTAAGAAAGCTGGGAGTAGTGTTCAGGTGAGCCTTGACACCCGCACCCACACGGCCCTCCACGTGGTGAAGGGCGCCATCTACAACGTCCTGGGCGCCAAGTGGAGCACCAGCGCGGCCGCCGATGGCGGCCACGGACGGATAGCCGTCGAGTTCGACAGGAAGCCCACGGACCAGGAGACGGCAGCCATCCAGCGGCTGGTGGACCAGAAGATACGCGAGGACGCACCAATAGAGGTCCTGGAGATGACACGGCGGGACGCCGAGGCACGGTTCGGGGACCTCATATACGACAAGTTCCTCCTGCCCGAGAGCATCCAGAGGCTCCAGGTCTTCCACCTCCCGGGCTGGAACGTGAACGCATGCAACAAGGAGCACACCCGCACCACAGGCGAGATAGGGAAGGTGACGATAAGCAAGATTCGTTACAGGGGCGGAAAGGGTGTGCTGGAGGTCAGCTTCGACGTGGCCTAGCGGCCCTTGCCCTTAGACCGTTTCATGCGCAGGTTCTTGCTGTGGCACTTGCGACACTTGGTGGCGTTCCAGGGGTTAGTGGCTCCGCAGGCTCTGCAAACGCTCTTCTTGATCCTGTGCTCTCTGGCGATCTCGATCTTGACTGGGTCTCGTAGTGACATTGCTGTTTCCCCGTTGGGCTTCCAAGCTATATGGACGCCCCTTTATAGTCTTTTCCCAATTTGTTAAAAGCTAACTGTGATAAGCGTTTAATCTGGTGGATGCTGGTAGGCCTTCATCGTTAGCCAACCAGCCACCAGTCACTGTATCCGCGGTTTGGTCCACGGGGTGACACAGACTGATTATAACGTCTAGAGGTAACTTGACACCACCCAAATGGGGTGACAGACAATGGGTTTGTCAAAACTGAGCATATGGGTAAGAGACCCCTACAGTCCACTACTGCCGTACCAGAGCTCCGGCCACAGCTTCAGGGCATGCATCCTAACCGCCGACTACAAGCCTCTCCACTTCGGGGCCGTACAGCACGGCCTCCTCGCGTTGACGCACCCCGGGCCCCGGGGCGGCATGGTCCACGGTCAGGTGGAGGTGCCGCCGGGCTGCTACATGGTGGTGGGATTCGCGGCGTGCAAGAACGTGGTCACCGACTTCGCCTTGGTCCAGGTCTGCTGCGGCCAGGAGGTGTGCGTGAACCTGGTCACCAAAACCCTGGCCACGTGCAGGGGCCAGCTTGTCTGGGCACTGAACCTAGCCTACCAGGCCGGGAGCAAATACAAGCCGGCCTCCGAGGAGGGCTCGAGGATACCTAAAGAGCTGGCTGGAAAGGCCATCGAGGTGCTGGAGGAGCTGAGTAAGTACCTGCCCAAGGACCACGTGCTACCGGCTCTGCCCATAGACTTAAAGGAGCTTCTGAGGCGGGTGGACGAGGAAGCTAAAAAATAATCCCCAATTTTTTTTAGGTCTAGGAGTTAAACCTGGTTCAGAGCCTTCGTGCACGAAAAACCGTGAAAAAGTGTGTCGGCGCTGGGAGCCACTATTTTTCCTTTTCAGGTAGGCTCCGAAGCCTCTTCAGCTGCTCCTCCACGTTGGGCAGCCTGTCCAAGGCTTCCTTGATCCTGTCCATGAGGCTCTTCCTGGGCTCCTCGTTAACAGCTTCAGTCATACTCGGTCGCCTCTTCTTCCCACTTTTTAGTTTATATGGATGATATCCGTTAGGGTCGCTACCTGAGAAAGGTACCTGTGGCGGGATGCCTGATGTATATACCTGAGATAGGTTTCTCTACGCCATGCTGGAGCCGCTCCGCCGGGCCCGGCCTGATGCCGTCGCCAGTACACATCGTTTAGAAAGTGTTTTACCCTCATTTGACTAAATCATCAACATGTCTGACATCGACTTCAAAATGCAGCCCGTGGAGGAGAAACCTGAGAAGAGGAAACCCCCCTACAGGACCGGCAGCAAGTACGAGCCAATAATCACAGCCTTCCAGAGATCAAATCACAAGCTAGTCAGATTGGACGGCACCGAGATAGAGGCCAACTACCTGGCAGGCCAGCTGAAGAAGCTGCTAGCCAGCAAAGCAAACGACGCCGTCAAGGTCTCTGTGAGAAACAAGAAGGTCTACCTGGAGAAGGTCTAGGTCCGCGAAGCCGGGTTCAGCCTGCCTCGGAAGTTACCGCGGGAGGGCGCAGGAGAAGATGAGTCTCCATAGGTAGACCACCCTAACTCTTGTAGAAAAAAACTAGTTGATCAGCCTGCAGGCTCCGTCCTCGCCGGCCAGGTAGAGCAGGAACGAGACCCCGGGGCCCTCGTCGGCGTGCCTCTGGAAGGCCCCATGCTGGGTGACATCTACCCGCAGCGTGTCCTCGGTCTCCACCTCTATGATCAGTGTCTTGCTGTTCTTCCGGGCGCGGATGTCCGGGATATAATCGTTGATATAGGGAGGCTTGGGCCAGCCCTTCACGTGAGCCTCTATGGCCCACCCCTCCAGGGAGAGCTTCCGCGCAAGCCTCTGGATGCACTGGTCATGTGAAGCCTGGTTTCTCCGACGAGAAACCGTCACACTCAACCTTAACCTCTCCAATATGGATTTAGGGTGAACGTACACTTAAACCAAACGGGGGCATCGAGGCTTAGTCCAACCTCAGCCCCGTTGAGATCGACCCCTTTGCAGTTGAGACAACTTAATCGAAGCCCTTAGCCCTCGGGCTGGGGCTTCATGCTTTCTACAAGCCTCCGCTCGCCGCTCTCATCTATGGTGAAGACGAGGACGGAGGCCCCGGGGGTCTTGGAGCAGTACTGCCTGAATGCTTCGAGTTCAGGCGAGTCCTTGTCGTAGGCCTCCGCGTTCTTGACCGTTATGACTAGTTTCTGGGACTGGTTCTTGGCTAATATGTCTGGCTTGAAGTATCCTATGGTGGGCGGGGGGAGGTACCCGGGTAGCTCGTTGTACACCACGAACCCTTCATTGAGGAGGTCCTCGGTGTAGTTCTCAATGAATGTCCGCCGGCGATCTTGTTTCATGGATACCATTTGAGACGGTCATAATATGCCCGGCCGCTGCTCTAAAAAGAACACGGGGGAACGATTGTTTCATGTGAATATAACAAGCCTAGATGGGGGCCGGGGGCTCGTCGTCTTTAGAAGAGTATGCTGAGGCACGTGAGGGCGCCGTCGCACTTCTGTATCTCAGACACGTCCAGACTTATGACGTCGAAGCCCGCCTCCCTGACCATCAGCTGAGCCGTCTCGTAGCCCTCAGCCATGAGCACCGTGTCCCCCACGGCCAGGGTGTCCGCCGCGTACTCGTCCTCCGCAGGCGGGACCAGCATGTTGAAACCCTCCAGGGCGGGGTGGTTCACGTACTTCTCCGTGGCCATCATGATGCCCTTCCCCAGGTAGGTCACGTAGCTCTTCAGGTGCATGATGCCTGGGTCGAAGATGGTGTCAACACGCACCTGGAGCCACTCCTGCATCTGGGCCACCCCCTCAGGGTTCGTACGCTCAGTGATACCCGAGATGAGCCTGTCCTCCAGATGCACCACGTCTCCGCCCTCCACCGTAGCGGGGGCCGTGGCCCACCTCACAGGCATACACTCCTCCAAGGCCGCCGCCACTCCGGGCTGCTCCCCCCTCCTGCTCTCCTTAGCCATCCTGCAGATGAGCGCCCTGCCCCCGTACACCACGGCGTTATCCTCCACGAAGCAGCTGTCCGGGTGCACGTCATCCCTGGGCACCCTGATGACCTCCAGGCCCAGCTCCTCCAGTGTCCCGCAGTAGGCGGCGTGCTGCTCCCGGGCCTTCTCCAGGCTTACGGTATGGTGCAGCGGGTGGGTGCTCAGGCACCCCGCGTACCTATCCCCCGGCTCACGCACCAGGGCTCTTCTAGGCTCCATGGGGATACATCCCTTCCACGGGATAAAACCCTTCAGACAAACTTATCCGCAACCACACATCAATCAAGTGATACAAGTTGACAGTGAACCTCTACAAGGTACTAAGGGAATTCATGGCGGCGCCAGCCGTCACAGGCTTCGAGGAGCAGAGGAGGAAGCTCATCGTGGACACGTTCAGCAGGTACTGCGACGTGGTCGAGGTGGACGTCATGGGAAACGTCATAGGCACCATTGGCAAGGGCGAGCGCAGCATCATGCTGGCCGGCCACTACGACCAGCTGGGCTTCATGATCGAGTACGTGGACGAGAAGGGCTTCGCCAGCTTCACCCAGGTGGGTGGCTGGGACAAGCGCGTCGCCTACGGCACCCGGGTAAAGGTTTGGGTGGGCGACGGGCCCGGCGACTACCTGGTGGGCACCATAGCCGTCAAGCCCGCCCACCTCACAGAAGCCAAGGAGCGGGACACGTGCCCCGAGCTCAAAGACATGCAGATAGACTTTGGCGCCTCCAGCAAGGAGGAGGCAGAGAAGATGGGCATCAAGCCGGGCGCCGTATGCACCCCCTACCTGGACGTCACCCACCTGGGCAAGGAGGGCAGCGACCTCATAATGGGGCCAGCCTTCGACGACGTGTGCTGCGTCGCCGCCTTGGTGGAGACCATGGACATCCTCAGTAAGGACCCGCCCAGAGACGTGAAGATCCACTTCGTGGCCACCGTCCAGGAGGAAGTGGGCCTCAGGGGCGCCACCATAGCCGCCTACAACCTGAAGCCCTGGGCAGCCATAGCTACTGACGTCACCCACGCGGTGGCGCCGGGAG
>DATKWY010000157.1:0-5623 GCA_035529295.1 Candidatus Desulfaltia sp.
CAGGCACGCCAAGACGCCGGGCAGGGTGTCTTCCAGCTGCCCCGGGGGGTAGTCGTCTATAGTCAAGTAGAGCCTCCCCTCCTCGGACACCTCGTCCACGACGACATAGCTGTCCGGTTCACCCTTGCGGACCAGCCTGTAAGGTTGGACGCGTCTCACTGGGTTCCCTTCGATGCGCCAGCGCAGGCAGGGGAGGCTCCTGTGGAAGTGAAGCAGCCCACTATCCTCGGCCCAGTCCTCGTAGAGCCTGTGACACTGGTCCACCGATATGGGCTCAACCTCTACACCCGATCTGTCCCTGAGTCTATAGAATGCCTCTCCCCCCATCATGCACTTGTCTATGTCGTAGGTGAGGGCAGACCCCGCCTTGTGTGCGGCTTCAGCCGCCTCCACGAGGTTAAACCCTATCAGGAGCTCAGGGCTCCGCCCCCTCATCTCATCCACCATGAACTTGATAGTCCTCTGGAACAGCCCCTGCCGCCGATGGGCCTCGTCCACGAAGCCGTCACAGCCCTGGAAGACAGTGAAATAGACACCCCCGACCCTCACCTCCATGGGCAGGAAGGAGTTAAAGGCCACGGGGATGCCGGTGGGGACATGCTCCGCCACGGCTATCGACGTGAAGCCCAGGATGAAGGGGTTGTCCCTGAACTTCCAGTTGAACACCTTCTCATCGTACTCGCTCCACAAGGCCTTGTTCAGGCCATCCACGTACCATTTGAGATCGTCTTCCCTGAACCAGCGCACAACGTAATCGTCAGACAATCTGCACAACAAATGAGCGTGGCTAGATAAAAGACCAACAATTGTGAGCGGAAAACGGTTACCAGACTCGATGATAGCATGAACAAGGTAAGGTGAGCTTCGGGCTACACTGATTATAAGCTAAACATGAATGCCTTTAAATTTGAATAGCCGGATTCGAAGGGGATGGAACGCGGCTTACAGGTTCTCCTACTAACCATCTTCGTGGCCATGCTGGGCCTCGGAATAGTGGGACCGATAATGCCATTGTACGCACAGACCTTCGGCGCCACCTACATACAGATAGGGCTACTAAGCTCAGCCTGGAGCATCAGCCGATTCATATTCTCCGCCCCGGCGGGCAGGCTTAGCGACTCCACAGGAAAAAAGAAGGTCATCGTGGGCGGCCTCCTCGTCTACTCGGTGGTCAGCCTCCTGTACACATTCGCCTGGGACTTCAACTCCCTACTCTTCTTCAGATTCATACACGGCTTGGGCTCGGCCATGGCCTCCCCGGTGGCCATGGCGTACGCGGCGGAGCTAGCGCCTAAGGGGCAGGAGGGCAAGTACATGGGCACCATGACCCTGGCCATGTTCGGGGGGATGGGCGTAGGACCCTTCATAGGGGGCACCCTGACGGACGCCTTCAGCCTGAGCGCCCCCTTCTACGTCATGTGCGCACTGACCGCGGTGAGCCTCGCCTTCACGACAGTATTCCTCCCCGAGACACAGCCGATAGACCCCACACACAGCAAGCCTCGCCCCTCATTCAGGAAGGTTCTGTCCAACAGGATGCTGCTGGCGAGCTTCATGTACAGGGCCGTGAACAGCCTCGGTAATAGCTCCATAATGGGCTTCCTGTCCCTCTTCATGGCCTCAACCGTGTTAGATGGAGGGCTGGGGTTAACAGCTACGGACGCGGGCACCGTGCTATCAGTGGGCCAGATCATTGGGGCGATCCTTCAGAGGCCCAGCGGTACCCTGGCGGACCGCCACGACAAGAAGAAACTCATAATGCTCGGCGGCTGCGTCAGCGCCCTGGGCATGGCCAGCTTCGCCTTCTCACATACGTTCTGGGAGGTGATGCTGGCTCGAATCATCTTCGCCGCCGGCTCCGCCCTGATCACCCCCGCCATCTCATCAATAGCCGCCATAGAAGGTAGAGAACTTGGGATAGGCACAACTATGAGCGTCCTGGAGAGCGCCATGAGCCTGGGGATGATGGTAGGGCCCCTGCTGTCGGGAGTGCTGGCGGACGCCCTCAGCCTGAAGCCCATATTCTACGTCGGGTCAGCCATATCGTTCATAGGCGTGGGGGTGTTCTGGGCTCTCCTGAGAGGGCACAAAGAACTGGAAGCCACGTCCACAGACATTTTCTGAGTATTATCACATGTAGCCGCGGAGCCGCTTTAAGAGACTCGTATGTTTAATGTTATCCATGGTTTGTACTCATTTTATGATAGATAATGTTAATAAACCTACAAGGGTACGTTCACGGGTCAAGGTGTCAAGGGTGACAGGTGACTGCAAAACAGGTTCGAGTTTACTCGCCTGGCTCCATCGCTAACCTTGGCCCTGGTTTTGACGTCCTAGGAGTAGCCCTCGACAGCGTGGGCGACATCGTTAAGCTTCAGCAGATAGATGAACCAGAGGTCAAGTTGTCAATAAAAGGAGTCGGCGCAGACAGCATTCCGGTGGACCCCGAGAGAAACAGCTCGGGGGCCATCCTAGTTAAGGTGAGGGACGAGTACCATCTTAGCCACGGGTTCAGCGTGGAGATCAGGAAGGGTCTTCCACCCGGCAAGGGCATGGGCTCCTCAGGCGCCTCGGCCGCTGCGACAGCCGTGGCAGTGAACGAGATGGAGGGGTTGAAGCTCAACACACCTCAGCTCATCAGGCTCGCAGCCGTGGGAGAGGGAGCCGTGGCGGGCCACCCACACGCAGACAACGTGGCCGCGTCTATATTGGGTGGCTTCGTCCTAGTGGGCGAGGACTTCGACGTGGTGAAGCTGGAGGCCCCCCTCATAGGCATGGTCGTGGTGGCGCCGGAGCTGAACATCGAGAACAAGACGAGGAAGGCGCGGGAGCTCCTGCCCGAGAAGGTGGCCCTGAGCGACGCCGTCAAGAATATCGGGCACGCATCCAGGATGACGGCCGCCGTTGCCCTCAGGGACCCGGTCCTCTTCGGCCGCAGCATATGCGACAGCCTGGTGGAGCCCCACCGGGCGGCCATGATCCCCAGGTTCTGGGAGGTCAAGGAGGCCGCCCTCAGGGCCGGCGCCTACGGGTGCAGCATCTCCGGAGGAGGACCCTCATTGTTCGCGGTGGGGGAGCCGGTGGGCGAGATAGCCAAAGCCATGGTGGAGGCCTTCCAGGACATCCCTGCCATGGTCTACCACACCCAGCCAAGCAACCGGGGGGCCAGGGTGATATAGATGAGGTACCGTTGCGTGCGCTGCGGAAGGGCAGCCGACGCCATGGACGGCTTCATCTGCTCCTGCGGCGGCACCGTGGAGGTGGAGCACACATTCCCTGAGGTATCTCTGGAGCTCTTTGACCATCGGCTGAGCAGCGTAGAGGCGCCCTACAGTAGCGGGGTCTGGAGGTACAAGGAGCTCGTACACCCGGAGATCAACCCAACACACATCGTCACCCGGCCCGAGGGTAACACCAACCTGTACAGACGGAGAAAGGTCTCGGAGTACACCGGAATAAAGAACGTTTCTATGAAGCACGAGGGCGAGAACCCCACGGGCAGCTTCAAGGACCGCGGGATGACAGTGGCCATCTCGGAGGCCGTGAGATCCGGAGCCGTGACAGTGGCTTGCGCGTCCACAGGCAACACCAGCGCATCCGTGGCCGCCTACGCCGCCCAGGCGGGCCTCAAGGCAGTGGTATTCGTCCCCGAGGGGGAGATATCCATCGGCAAGCTCTCCCAGGCCCTGGCCTACGGGGCCAAGGTGATCCAGGTGAAGGGCCTCTTCGACGACGCCATGAGGATAATCAAGGAGTCCTCCAGGCAGCTTGGCCTCTACGTCCTCAACAGCCTAAACCCCTGGAGGATCGAGGGCCAGAAGAGCATAGTGTTCGAGGCCCTGCAGCAGATGCGGTGGAGCCCACCGGACTGGATAGTGGTTCCCGCCGGTAACCTCGGCAACACCTCGGCCTTCGGCAAGGCATTGAAGGAGCTCAAGCAGCTGGGCTTACTGGAGAAGGTCCCACGAATAGCCTCAGTCCAGGCGGAGGGGGCCAATCCCTTCTACAGGCTCTGGAGGGGCAAGCACAACCGGTTGGAGGCCGTGGAGGCGCACACGTTGGCCTCAGCCATCCAGATAGGGAACCCTGTGAGCTGGATGAAGGCCCTGGAATCCATAAGGTTCACCGACGGCGAGGTGGAGCAGGTGTCAGACGCGGAGATACTGGACGCTAAGGCCGTGGTGGACGCGACCGGCGTGGGCTGCGAGCCGGCTTCAGCCGCGTCAGTGGCAGGGGCCAGGAAGCTGGCTGAGCAGGGAGTGATAGACAGGGACGAGGAGGTGCTGTGCGTCCTGACGGGGAACCTACTGAAGGACCCCGACACGACAGTCCGATACCACATGGGGAAGCTGCCGATGGCTGCGACGCGTGCCAACAAGTTGGTGGCCGTCGAGCCGGACATAGGCAGCATAGAGGAGGCTCTGCACACCCCAAGCCCTCTGAGCCTGTTACGTGAAAGCGGAGAGTGAGCCCCTAAAAGGGTTCACATCCGAGCTTCAGACTCTGCGTTTACCTATGACGCTGAAGCAGCCACTACATTTATTGACGATTTGGGCTCTTCCTACCCGAGCTCCTCACCCAGAAGAGCTGGGCTCTCAACTTCGCCGCAACCCAAGTAGCGAAGTTACTACTTAGGAGAGGAGGCTTTTGACTGGTTTTTTATCTTCACGCGTCTTACCTTACCCGGTGTCGGTTTGAAAGAGATTAGCCTAGTAGCTACGGGGGACAGCCTCATCACCATGAGGCAGTCGATTCACTGTGAGCCTGAGTTCATGGGGCTGGTGGATCTGGTACGGGGGGCGGACGTGTCCTTCGCTAACCTGGAGATGCTTCTCCACGACTATGAGGAGGGGTGTTACCCAGCCTCGGAGAGCGGCGGGACCTATATGAGGGCTCCTCCCCACATGCTGGACGAGCTGCTGTGGATGGGGTTCGACCTGTTCAGCACGGCCAACAACCACAGCCTGGACTACATGTACGGGGGCCTGTTCAGCACCATGGGTCACCTTGAGAGGGCGGGGGTGCCCTACGCGGGGACCGGGAGGGACCTGGCCGAGGCGAGGAGGCCCGCGTACCTGGAGACGGGAAAGGGGCGGGTCGCCCTTGTCTCCGCGTGCAGCTCCTTCGCGAGCTTCGGGAGGGCGGGGGACAGCCGGCGGGACATGATGGGCAGGCCCGGGCTTAACCCACTGAGGTACGATAAGTGGTTCGTCGCCAGGCCCGAGACCATCGAGAAGCTGAGGCAGGCGGAGAAGGAGATGGGGCTGCCTGAGGTCTACCAGGAGGAGGGCAGCCACCATTTCCTGTCCAACAAGTTCGTGGCGGGAGACGAGGTGGGCTTCTACACGAAGCCGAAGAAGGCGGACGTGGACGGTAACCTGGAGGCGGTACGGGATGCGGCCAGGCAGGCCGACTGGGTGCTCTTCAGCCTCCACGCCCACGAAGGGTGGCCTGGGGACGACGAGAGGCCTGCCGCCTTCATGGAGGAGTTCGCCCGGGCCGCGGTGGACGCGGGGTGCCACTGCTTCATAGGGCACGGCCACCACGCCATGAGGGGAATAGAGATCAGGGACGGGCGGCCCATATTCTACAGCCTGGGGAACTTCATATTCCAGAACGAGAC
>DATKWY010000158.1:0-9444 GCA_035529295.1 Candidatus Desulfaltia sp.
ATGGTTGGGTCCAAGCTGTCGTAGGCGCCCAGGACTGGAAAATGAGCAGAGTCCCCCGAGTCGTCCGAGGTCACATCGCTCCAGTGGCTCCACGAGGAAGAGGGCCCCGAAGGGCTACCGTACCAGGGGTAGTAGACGGCGTGAACCATCCCGGGCGGCTCCTCTCCCAGCCTCTCCACGCCTAGCCGGGAGTACCGCAGCGCCTCAGCGGATACGGTGTAAACGCCCCTATTCAGAGCAGGATCACCCGGCACGGTTCCGTGGTTGATCCTCTTCAGCAGCAGGTACCTGCCCATGGCCCAGCCGTAGATCTTTATCCGGGTCTGGCCGATGAACCCCTTCTCCACGGCCACCTCCACGGCCTCTCCTCCGCTCAACATGAGGACCTCCAAAGTGACCTGGACCATTGATGAATCGTAGGGCGCTTTGGATATGGACAGGTGCAGAGCTTCATCGGCCCAGGCAGCGACACTCTCCTCCGGGCCTCGGTCCACTGTCAGGTCCCAGAGGAGCAAGCTGCTGAGCCTAAGCGTCACGGTGCTCCAGTCGGAGTCTGTGGACACGGTGATCTTGAGGATGTGGGCGGATTCGGACGCCCCAGAAACGTTGGGAGGTGTCACCGTAAATGCAAGCATTATGGTGACGAGCAGAATATATTCTCGGCTCCGCATGCACCTTGAGTATTCATCCAAAATTTAGATATTATATACCGGAGGTAGATACCCGGAAAACTGTTTAACTTATTTTCCATACAAATAACTGCGGACAACCAAAATCAATGAAAATATTTACACTCAGCAACAGAATCCAGAACACAAACCCGGACCCTAACCGAGGAAAATAAAAAGGTAAACTACGGCACACGGCAACCCACCGAAATGACTCTGATTTATCACTTTTCGATGGATAAGCGACCACCGAGACACGGGCCCCAGGCATAGTAATTAATATTAGATAAAAATGGGGGTCACTTGGCCCTGTACACAGTCTTGCCGCCCAGGAACGTCCTCAGCACCCGGGTGTCCTTGATGTCGTCCACCGGGCACGTCAGAATGTCCCTGTCCAGGATTACCATGTCCGCCAGCTTACCCGGCTCCAGGCTGCCCTTGATGTCCTCCTCGAAGCTGAGATAGGCGCCGTTGACCGTGTACATCCTTATGGCTTCTTCCCGTGTGACGCACTGCTCGGTGCCCATCTGTGTGCCCTTCACCTCTGTCCGCCGGGCGATGGCCGCCCACAGGCTGGGGAACGGCGGGTATGGCGTCACGGGGCTGTCGGTGCCTCCCCCCACCATTACGTCGTGGTCGATCCAGGCCCTGTGGGGCTTCAGCCACTGGCTCCGCTCGTGGCCCACGTTCTCGTAGTAGCTGTCGCCGAGGTAGTAGAGGAAGCTGGGCTGACTTGCCACAAGAACCCCCAGCTCCTGGCACGTCTTGAAGTTGTCTTCACTGGGCTGGTACGCGTGTATGAGGTAGAAGCGGCGCCCCTTGATGGGCTTCACCCTATCAGTCTTCCTGAAGGCCTCAAGCACTATGTCCATGGCCTTGCCGCCGGCGCAGTGGATGCCCGCGAGCATTCCCCTCCTGTTGGCTGCGTCCACCAGCCTCTGCAGGTTCTCCACAGGCACCGTCAGGATGCCTACGTTGTCGGGCGCCCCCTCGTAGGGCTCCCGGAGAAGCGCGGTCCTGCCGCCGATGCCGCCGTCGATGAGAATCTTGAGCCCCTGGAACCTTAGGAGCTCGTCACCCATCCCGGTGAGCATGGGGAAGTTCTCTATACGCTTGACGCTCTCCTCGATGGGCTCCCCCTCCTGGATGGACCTGAGCATCATGTTAACCCTAACCGTGAGCTCCCCACGCTCCCTAAGCAGCTGGTAGGCAACCATCTCGTCCTCCGTGTTCCCGGCGTCTATGACGCTGGTGATGCCCACCTCGTTGAACGCCTTGCACGCGGTATCGATCGCCTTCATGGTCTCCGGTATGCCCACCGGAGGAATGTGCAATCTGACCAGGTTCATTGCCGGTGACTCCTCCAGCATCCCAGTGGGCTCGCCTTTCTCGTCCCTGACGATCCTGCCGCCGACAGGGTCCTTCGTCTTCTTCGTGATGTCGGCGATCTTGAGAGCCGCGCTGTTGGCGACTAGTAGGTGGCCGCAGGTCCGTGTGAGGACGACGGGGTTATCCGGGGACACCTGGTCTAGATCCCAGCGGCTGGGGTTCCTGTGCTCCTTCAGCTTGGCCTGGTCCCAGCCGCGGCCCTGTATCCACTCGCCGGGCTTGGCCTGCTTCACCTTCTCGGCCACGGCCTTCTTCATGTCCTCGATGCCAATCATGGGGGGCGTTCGGCAGTTGATCATCTGGAGGGCCGTGCCGGTGCCCACCACGTGGAGGTGGCTGTCGTAGAGGCCGGGCATCACCGTCCTGCCCTTCAGGTCGATGACCTCGGTGCCTTTGCCCACCAGTTTCTTGATTTCCTCGGTGGCGCCCACAGCCTGGACCCTGCCGTCCTTAACGGCCACGGCCTGGGCCACGGAGAAGCCGGCGTCCACGGTGATTATCTTGCCGTTGACAAGCGCAAGATCTGCTTCACATGCCTTAAGGGGGCTCATAGCTACGATACAGGGAGCCGGCTCATATAACACTAGCCCAGGATGAGGGTGATCTCGTAAACCAGGAGCTCAGGCACCATGCTCCTGCCTTCCCGGTTCAAGGCCACGAAGCCCAGCTCCTCAAGCGCCTTGAGGTCGCCGTACACGTTCTTCACGTCCCTACCAGCGAGCTCAGCTAACTCGTTGATGGACCCCACACGCCCCTCGGTGAGCTGGTTAAGGAGCTCCAGCCGCTTGGGTGTCAGCTTCCTGAAGTCGTCATCTGATAGGCTCAGCTCCTCCTCGGCCAGGTACTCAAAGTCCTCGCCCTCCTGGTACGCCCGTATGGCGTGCTCCATGCTGGTCCAGTCCACGTACTCCTGGAACAGGCCGGGGGGCATCCGGCCCTTTATGAACTCGTCGTGGAGGAGGCTGAGGCTGCCGTGCTTCTCCCTGTACGCCTTTATCCGGGCCTGGACCTCTCCCAGGTGCAGGGTTCTGAGCGCCTTCCACTGCATAGGCAGTTATTGGTATCTGCACCAATAAATACTTATTAGGTTTACCCGCCCGGAAGATGGGTGATAACACATGCAGTTCCCCATAGACAAGATAAGCGACTACGTGTGGGAGATACCCCAGGCCTACAGCAGGCACATGAACGTCCCCGCCCGGATATACGCGGACAAGAACCTGCTGGAGGCCATGAAGGGGGACGACACACTGGAGCAGAGCGTCAACGTCGCCCAGCTCCCGGGCATCCTCAAATACAGTGTGACCTTGCCGGACGGCCACCAGGGCTACGGGTTCCCCATAGGAGGCGTGGGCGCCTTCGACATGGAGGAGGGGATCATCAGCCCCGGCGGGGTGGGCTATGACATCAACTGCGGGGTCCGCCTCATGCGCACAAACCTATCCTTCAAGGAGGTGGACGACAAGAAGCAGGAGATCATCGACCGCATATTCCAGTTGGTGCCCTGCGGCGTAGGAGTCGGCAGCAAACTCAAGCTCAGCGAGAGGGAGCTGGACCGGGCCGTCAGCGAGGGCATCAAGTGGGCAGTGGATAAGGGGTACGGCTGGGACAGGGACGCCAGCCACAGCGAGGAGGCCGGATGCATGAAGGAGGCCAACCCGGACAAGGTGAGCGACCGAGCCAAGAAGCGAGGCGCCACCCAGCTGGGCACCCTGGGCGCCGGCAACCACTTCCTGGAGATCGCCCGCGTCAAGGAGGTGTTCGACGACAAGGCCGCCAAGGTCTACGGCGTCAACGAGCCCGACCAGGTGGTGGTGTGGGTCCACACGGGCAGCAGGGGCTACGGCCACCAGATAGCCACCGACTACATCAGGGTCATGGACAGGGCGGCCACCAAGTACAACCTCAGGGTGCCCAGCAGGGAGCTGGTGTGCGCCCCCCTCAAGAGCCGGGAGGCCCAGGACTACTACGAGGCCATGAGCTGCGCCATCAACTGGGCCTTCATCAACCGCCACATCATCATGCACCTGGTACGGCAGGCCTTCGAGGACGTCCTCAAGAGGAGCGCCGAGGACATGGGCATGGAGATGGTGTACGGGATGACTCACAACACTGCCAAGAAGGAGGAGCATATCGTGGACGGTAGACGGGTCCAGTGCGTGGTCCACAGGAAGGGCGCCGCTCGGGCCTTCGGGCCGGGGCGCAGCGACCTGCCTCCGAACTACAAGACCACGGGGCAGCCTGTGCTCCTGGTGGGCACCATGGGGACGGCCAGCTACCTCCTCAGGGGCACTGAGGAGGGGGAGGGCCTGAGCTTCGCCAGCACCGCCCACGGGGCCGGCAGGGTCATGTCCAGGGCGGGTGCTAAGCGCAAGTTCACGGCCAACGACATCATCAACGACCTGCGCAGGAAGGGCATCGTGGTGAGGGCCGCCAGCAGCAGGGTGTTGGAGGAGGAGAGCCCTGACAGCTACAAGGACGTCCACAGGGTGGCCGATGTGAGCCACAAGGTGGGCCTCGCCAAGAAGGTGATGATGAGCGTCCCCATGGCAGTGGCCAAGGGATAGCTACCAAAAAAAGGTTAAATACCCTCCTCTTACCCCTTTTCTGGACGCCGTTGACTGAGAGACTTAAGCCCCATCTCTGGTTCACCCTATACACGTTGATGAGGCTGGGGGCCACCAAGACGCCGGTGCGCATCAGCACCACCGAGCTGAGCCACATCATGGGGGGCAGCCAGCAGTCAGCGTCCAGGCACCTCCAGATGCTGGAGAAGAAAGATTTCATTGAGCGGAGCATAGACCCCGGGGGCAGCCGCATAAGGATCACCGGCAAGGGTCTGGGTGAGCTGGACCTGGCGCTCCAGGAGCTCAAGTGGCACCTGGAGGGCAAGGAGGCCAACGCCGTGGAGCTGGAGGGCACAGTGGTGAGCGGCCTCTTCGAGGGGGCCTACTACATAGGCAAGGATGGGTACAGGAGGCAGATAGCTGAGAAGCTGGGCTTCGACCCCTTCCCGGGCACCCTGAACGTCCGCATCAGGGAGGAGGACTACGAGAAGAGGCGGCGCCTGGAGCGGATGCCCAGTATCAGGCTGGAGGGGTTCAAGGACGGGGAGAGGAGCTTCGGGGCTTGCCGGTGCTACCCTCTGACGGTCAACGACGAGGTGGATGGGGCGCTGATAGTGGCTGAGAGGAGCATCCACGACTTCAACATCATGGAGGTCGTGGCCCCGCTGTACCTGAGGCGGCACCTGGGGCTGGCTGACGGGGATAGGGTCAGGCTCTCGTTCTTGCCCCTTCGACGATCCGTCTCTTGATCTTGCTGCTGCTGTTCAGGTCCTTTTCGCCGAAGCGGCCCACCTGTACGATCTCGAAGCCCAGTTCCCGGGCCTTCTTTATCTTCTCCATCTGGCTCCTGATGGCGTCTTGGTCGTGGCCCACGGCTATGATGTCGGGTTTCACCTGCTGGATGACTCGGTCCAGGTCCAGGTCCTCGAAGCCCAGGAGGGCCTCGTCCACCACCTTCAGGGCTTCTACCGTGGCTCTGCGCTGGTCCTCGGGGATGACGGGGTCCTGGCCCTTCATGCGGCGCACTGTCTCGTCTCTGGCCACTATGACTGTGAGCTTGGCGCCTGGGCCGCCCAGCTTCTTGGCCTCTTCCAGGTACCTTATGTGGCCGTAGTGGAGTAGGTCGAAGACCCCCGCCGCTAGAACCCGCTTCATCTTCACCACTGGAAGTCGGCTAAACCTAAAAGCTTTAAGGCGTCCAGGATGCCCTCGGCGTAGGCGACGCTGGTGAGGGCCACAGGCTTCTGGTCCGCGCGGTAGTACTCTGCGTCCTCCAGGTAGCGCCTCACGTGGTCTAGGAGGGCGGTGACCGCTTCCTCCGTCACCTCGGCGGGCAGTTCAGCCACCTTGAGGGCTTCCAGCACCCTCCGGCATCCCGTGGCGTACTTCTCTACGAGACGGTCCACCTCCCCCTGCACTCTTCTGCCCTCCAGTAGGCTGGGGGGGCAGTCCGCTACTATCTGCAGGGCCTCCTCCTCCAAGAAGTGGAGTTGGCCGGGAATGACTAGAGCGTATGGTGGGTCGCCATAGTCTGCGTCTTTGAGGTTCAGGGCTGTGTCGGCCTGGATGAGCTGGGTGTCGGATCCCAGCCTGGCCGCGGCCACCATGAGGGTGTTCATGGGGAACTCCCCGGTCTCCTCCAGCCGTGTGATGGCCTCGGGTACGGTGAGGTACCTGTCCGCGGGGGGGTCCAGGTCCAGGAGCAGGAGGGTGTGGAGGCCGTGCTCCGTGTTCTCCTTGATGGTCCTGAGGACGGTGTCCATGGGGCCTTTCTCGGGCATGGGCACTGTGACGGTTCGGCCGAACTTGTATAGGCTGAGGCCGGTTTCGGCGATGGCTGTGAAGACGCTGCTTCCGTGGATCACTCTGACGGGGATGCTTCGCTTGGCTGCGTCCACCAGCAGGCTCATGTGGGTGGTGGCGGCGAGGGCGTCTCCGCCCACCAGGATGGCGATGTTGGAGTTCTCGGCGGCCTCCAGGAGCCTCTGGGCCTCCTCCTCCAGGCCTCCCCGGGCCAGGGGTGTGACGGGTCTGCCTATTGTTTCCTGGAGTGCTTGCATTGTGGTGTCCAGCTTCATGGTGTAGGTTTCGGCGTAGACGTGATGGGCCTCTTTGGCGGCTTCCAGGGCGCGGAGAGAGAGGTCCAGGTGGCTGCTTAGGCCGACACTGATGAGAGTTAGAGTCATGACTTCGAAGCTCCTACGGGTTCACTTCGTTACCGATCATATGCGCTGAGCCGTTAAAAGGGTTCGATGCATCATTGGGTGGATGGTCAGGTGGTATATTTTATCCGTCTCCCCGACCGTGTGATATCGGGGCCGTGGATGAAGATTGCCTTGTGCAGCGACTGGGTGTACCCGTCGGTGGGGGGCGTCCAGTCCCACATCCTCGGACTAGCGGGCCAGCTCAGAGAGATGGGCCACGAGGTCGTCATCGTAACCAAGGAGATGGATCGGAGCGATGCGCAGGGCGACCCGTACCCGGAGGGGGTGCGGGAGGTCAGGGCCAAGAGGCTTACTGAGCCTGAGCATGTGCTCATGCCTCCCAGCCCCAGGGACCTCAGGGACCTCTTGAGGCGGGAGGGCTTCGACGTGGTTCACGCTCACCACGCGTTCACGCCGACACCGTTATTGTCGCTTGAGGCCGCGGACCGCCTGGGGGTGCCCAGTGTGCTTACGAACCACTCGATAACCTTCGCCAACTCCTCTGACCTCATCTGGGGGCCGGTGAGCCAGGTGCTTCCCTTCAAGCGGTACATAAACCTGGCTAATAGGGTAATAGCCGTCAGCGGCTCGGCGGCCGAGTTCATTGAGAGGTTCATGGACGGTGGGAGGCCGGTGGTGATCCCCAACGGCGTCGATGTGGGGAGGTTCCACGAACCCAAGCCGGTCCAGCGGAGCGTGGTGGACCCAGGCCGCTTCGAGCACCCCATGATCTTTGGGGTGGGGAGGCTCGCCTTCCGTAAGGGGTTCCATCTACTGGTGGAGTCCATGCCTAGGGTGCTCAGGAGGCACCTGGAGGCGAGGCTCTACGTGGCGGGTAGGGGGATGATGATGGGGTTCCTCGGTCTCCTGATTGAGAGCCTCGACCTGCAGGGCAAGGTGAACCTTATGGGGTACGTGTCGGATGAGGCGCTACCTTGGCTCTATAGGATGTGCGACGTGTTCGTGTTGCCCTCCGTATCCGCTGAGGCCTTCGGGATAACCCTCATAGAGGCCATGGCTGCGGGCAGGCCGGTCGTTGCGTCCAGGATTGGCGGCGTCCCCGAGATCATCGATGACGGGGTGAACGGGCTCCTCTTTGAGCCATGGGACAGTAGTGGGCTGTCTGAGGCGGTGAACACCATTCTGGAGAACCCCAAGCTGGCGGAGGATCTGGGGATGCGGGCTCACCGGTCAGCCGAGGAGAATTATAGCTGGCCTAGGGTGGCTCGCAGGATCGAGGAGGTCTACATGGAAGTGGTCGGGTAGTGGCGGCCCCGGAGCCTTTCTCGGCGCTTATCGGCTGGATGCTTGAGAACGGCTACGCAGGGCTGGCCGTGGTGATGTTTCTGGCGGGCTCGGTGGCTCCCATCCCATGGGAGCTGGTGCTTCTCCCGGCGGGGGCTCTCGGCCTGGACCCGCTGGCAGCAGGCCTAGCGGGAGGCTTGGGCGCGTCCGCGGGCGCCGTTGTGGGCTACGGCCTGGGCTTCGTGGCAGGGAGGCCCCTGGTACTGGGGCTCGGCAGGTACGTTATGGTGTCCGAAGCTGATCTGGGTGAGGTGGAGGGCTGGTTTGCCCGGTGGGGGGACGCTGCGACTCTGATCACGCGCAGCGTCCAGTACATGCCCTACAAGACGTTCAGTTTGGCCGCGGGTGTGCTGAGGGTAAGGTTCGCCCGCTATGTTGTTTTCACTGTCTTGGGTACGGTGGCTAGGTGCTGGTACATGGTGTACCTGGGTAACGTTGTGGCTCTGAGCCCCAGCTTCCTGGGGTTCCTGGCTTTGATGTTTCTGGTCGGGTTCGCGTTGCCCCGGCTGAGGAGGGCCATCGAGGGCTCCTAGGTGGGGACTTCTCTGGGTCTCAACGGTATCCTGTGGGTGTGGCCGCAGAGGTGGCAGGTGGTGGCTACGTGGGGTTCCCGGCGTTGTCTGAGTCGGGTGTGGCTGTTGAGGCCTTGGATGAGGATGGTGCCGCAGCCTCTGCATATGCTTCGTCTGATGTGGGTGGGTAGTTTGGTGCGGGTGCGCTGGGCTATGCGTCTGAGGAGTTGGGTGTATCGGTGGCTGAGGTCGGGGTTGGTGGCGTAGGTTTCTTTTGCTTTGTGGTAGAGGGTGTGTATTCGTTGTTCTGCGATGCGTTTGGTGTTGGGGCGGGGCATGTTTTCAGTTTGTGGGGGGTACTGGAAGGTTTATAAGACTATAGGATTGTAATCTGAGAGGAAGCGGGGTAGGGCAGCCAGGTTAGCCCGCGGGGCTCATAACCCCGAGGTCGGTAGTTCAAATCTACCCCCCGCTACCATGTAAAACCTCTTATTTGGGGCTTTTTTGGGGCTTTTTTGGGGAAAGGGCGTGTTTAATTTGTCCTCTGTTTCTCCGTCTATTCTGGGTTTCATAAATAGGTTTAAATTTATCAGTTTGGTTGTTTTAGCTGTGTTTAAAAGATGACTCAGGGGAGGGTGTTGGCTGCTCTGTTTGAAGACACGCCCAAGTCCAGCAGGGTGATCATGAGGGAGACGGGTCTCAGCCGGGGCAGCGTCGCCAATGCGCTTAACCGTCTTTGGCGCGGAGGCCGGGTGCTTCGGACGGCTGAGACTATCTTTGAGACGGAGAGGATCTTCAA
>DATKWY010000159.1:0-4755 GCA_035529295.1 Candidatus Desulfaltia sp.
GCATCAGGTGGAGCCTCAATACCCGTAGAGTATATGAAGGCCTTAGAAAAGGTGGCCGGGGCAAGGATGTACCAGGGCTACGGTTTAACGGAGGCCGGGCCCAGCGTCTGCGCCACCCCCATAGAGGGAGACCCCAACTACGCCAGCGCCGGCCTACTCTACCCGGACACGGAGGCAAGGATAGTGGACCTTCAGGTGGGAGAACTGGACATGGCGCCCAGCCAGGCCGGTGAGATCATCGTCAGGGGCCCACAGCTCATGAAGGGCTACTGGGACAACCCCGAGGCCACGGCCCAGGCCCTGCGAGGCGGCTGGCTCTACACCGGGGACATAGGCTACATGGATGAAGCCGGGTACCTGTACATCGTGGGCAGGAAGATGGACCGCGTATTGGCTAAAGGCCACACCGTGTGGCCCACCATGGTGGAGGAGGCCCTCCTGTCCCACCCGTCCGTTGAGCTGGCCGTGGCCTTCGGGGCCCCGGACCCCCTCAGATGCTCCACGGACGTCAGGGCCATGGTGAAGCTGAAGGAGGGCTACGAGGCGTCCTCGGTGCTCGAGGAGGAGCTGCTGGAGACTTGCAGGCGGACGCTGAAGGAGTACGAGGTGCCAGCTGGGATCACCTTCAGGAGCAGGATACCTGTCACCGCGATGGGGAAGGTGGACAGGAGGGCTGTGCTCGCCGAGATAGATGAAAAGATCAAGGAAATGGTGGAGACAGGGGGAGAGCTCCCGGAGGGGCTCCGCTAGTCGGAGTACCTCATCGACGCTAAACCCGCCTCGTTCTCTATGACCCTGTAGACGAACCTGCCGAGACTCTCAAGCCTAGCGGCCTTCCTGCGGGTTAATGAGCCGTAGGATATGAGGTTGAGTTCGCGAAGTATCCTAGCGTTCAGCTTCAGGGTCGAGAGAGGCACCCCGTGATCCATTGAAAGCTGTCTGAGGAGGCTGGTCAGTGACTGCCTGCGCTCAGCCACGGCCTTCAGCACTAGAACCTGGTTATCGTTAAGGGTGCGTAGAATCAATCGGCGGAGGTCGTCGACTCCGCCCTCTGATATTGGAGTTGATGCACATCCATCACTAGGACGTATCCGTCGCCTACCGCTTTTAAATTTGTTGGGCAGGTGAACCTGTCCCCCGTGAACAGATACATGGTTATCACCCGCCGGCCTAGCCAGGTAAGGGGATTCGGGCGCCATTTTAAATTACATCAACATGCTAAGGGTCATGTTGACTGGTGCAGTCTTATGGTAACACCGCGCACTCGAACAGCCAGGCTCATGGGGACCTCGATACTGGCGGCACTGGTGCTGGTCTTCGACTACGCCCTGAAGTACTCGGGGCTGAAGATACCCTTCCCGTGGTACCCGAACATGAAGTTCGACTTCACGGGGGTGCCTATAGTGCTGAGCCTCCTCATGTACGGGCTGGACTCCTCCGTGGTGACTTCCACCGTGGCGGGCCTAGGCATCTTCGCTAGGAGCGGGAACCTGTTATCGGCGGCCATTAAGACGCTGGCCGAGCTCTCCACGGTGGTGGGGCTCCACGTGGGGCTTAGAGTGGCTGCGGGTAGAGCCCTCGACGCGAGGTGGATGGCGTTCTCTTCCGCGGCGGGCATAGCCTCACGGATAATAGTGATGACTTTCACCAACCTCTATGTTCTCCCCAACTTCTACGGGGTCCCCATGGAGGCAACCATAGGCCTTCTTCCTCTGATAGCGGCCTTCAACGTGGTCCAGGGGGCCGTCACCATATGGCTAGGCCTCTTCCTGGACAGGGCCGTGAAGGGTAGGCTCGCGGGTTGACCTGTGGATGGTTTTAAAACCTCATCAGCAGCTATTCATCCTTGACCAGAATTGAAGGAAACCGCTTTTCAGTGGGTTGACGAGAACGAGAAGAAGATCATAGAGTGGAGCGACACGGTCTGGGAGTATGCTGAGCTGGGCCTCCTGGAGCACAAGACCAGCAAGTACCTCTCGGACGTCGCCGAGAAGCACGGGTTCAAGGTGGAGAGGGGCGTCGCCGAAATGCCCACAGCATTCGTGGCATCCTGGAGCAACGGCAAGGGCCCCACTATAGGCATCTTGGGTGAGCTTGACGCCCTGGCGGGCATCAGCCAGAAGGCCGTCCCCTGGAAGGAGCCGGTTAAGGAGGGGGCCCCCGGCCACGGCTGCGGCCACAACATCTACGGCTCAGGGGCGGTGGCCGCGGGCATCGCCCTGAAGACGGCCATGGAGGAGCACAAGGTCAAGGGCACCGTCAAGGTGTATGGGTGCCCCGCCGAGGAGACCCTGGTGGGCAAGGTGTGGATGGTGCGCCACGGCCTCTTCAAGGGCGTGGACGCCGTGCTGGCTCACCACCCGGGCAGCGCCAACACCGCCGGCACGGGCAGCAGCAACGCCATGAACAGCTTCAAGGTCCACTTCTACGGACGTACGGCCCACAGCGCCGGGGACCCGGAGAACGGGATCAGCGCCCTGGACGCCGTGGAGCTCATGAGCAACGGCGTCAACTTCATGCGCGAGCACATAATCGAGAAGGCCCGCGTCCACTACATCCACGAGTCGTGCGGAGGCCAGCCCAACGTGGTCCCCGCCTACGCGCGGACCTGGTACTATAACAGGGCTCCGGAGCGCGCCCAGGTGGACGAGATCTACAACTGGATCATGGACATAGTGAAGGGCGCGGACCTCATGGCCAGGACCACCCACAAGGTCGAGTTCCTGACGGGCTGCTACAACTCGCTGCCCGTCAAGGCCCTCTCGGAGCTGGTGGTGGAGCAGATGAGGCTGATAGGCGCCCCCAAGTTCAGCGAAGAGGACCTCAAGTTCGCCGAGAAGATGGCCGAGAGCATCGACGTCGACAAGAAGATGAACAGCCTCCAGAAGAGCAACAGGCCGGGCTGGGAGAAGCTCCGGGACGTCCACTTCGACGAGCGCGTCCTGGACGACTACCGGGCCGGGATGGTGGGGGCCGGAAGCACCGACGTCAGCGACGTGAGCTGGGTGGTGCCCACCGTGGAGTTCACCACCACGTGCAGCATGCTGGGCACCCCGGGCCACAGCTGGCAGTTCGTGGCCCAGAACGGCATGAGCATAGGCCACAAGGGCCTCATCTTCAGCACCAAGGTTCACGCCGCCTGCGCATTGGAGCTCCTCACCAAGCCGGAGCTCCTGCGGAAGGTGAAGGACGAGTGGGTGGAGAAGCTGGCGGGCCGCGAGTACAAGCCGCCAATACCACTGGACCTGAAGCCGCCGCTGGACCAGCTCAAGGACGCCTAGGCGCCTCAACCACTTTTTTCATTGATTTTCTACTACAAACTCTTTTTAACATATTTTCTGACTTAACAGACAGGTTGATGGAAGCCTACGCGCTGATGATCACCACGGTCCTCGTGGCGTTGGCCAACCAATACATCTTCCGGTCCTTCTACGGCGCAGAGTTCAGGGACCGGTTCACCCTGGCCCAGGGCAGCCTCAGGGAGAGGATGCTGCAGGCCAACAGGGAGATGGAGGAGAAGCTCCGGGGCAGCATCGAGTCGGGGGAGGAGCCGGCGGAGCTGGTCCAGTTCGGTGAGCTGTGGAGGAAGAGGCTGGCCGTCCTCAACACCTTGAACGCGGAGAGGGAGAGGATGGACGGCCACATCAGGTTCATCTACTACATGCTCATCTTCGGCTTGATGCACGCGGCCCTGCACTTCGTCTACCCGGAGACATTGACGGAGCTGGCCGGGTTCAGCGTCAAACCGGCGACGATGGGATGGGGGTTCACCCTCTTCGCCTCGGCGCTACTAATCCTCTACCACGTCTTCTACAGGCGCCTCGAATTGTCCCTGAGTGAGACCGAGAGAGGGCTGCTGAGCCCTCCTTAGGTTTTTATGGATAGAATCGTCTTCATTCAGTAGAGTGTTAGAGCCCTACATACTGATCCTGTTGGCCGTCGCGATGTCTGTCAGCCACGCCCTCGTATTCAGGCTGTCCTTCAACGACCAGTTCGAGGCCAGGTTCGAGTCCTACAAGGAGGCCCAGAGAGCTAACATGGTGGCGGAGAACGAGGAGTTCGTCCGGAACATGAAGGGCATCATAGAGCTGGACCCGGCGGCCGTGGAGGTCATGGGCTTCGGGGAGAAGTGGAATCAGAGGCTCCTGAGCATCGACGACGTGTTGGTGCAGAGGAACCAGCTGGAGAGGAAGATCCACGTCGTCTACTACTTCACCATAGCCTCAGTGGTCTTCGCCGGGGTCGGCCTCGTCCTGGGCGGCGTAGGGCTGCCCTTCGGCTACACATTCCACGTGACCAGCCTGAGCTGGTGGCTGCTCCTGGGGGGCCTCCTGTCGATGCTGTACCTCCTGGTGGAGTACCAGCTGGTTGAGAGGAAGCTCAACAGGATCAGGAGGGGCGAAGACGGGACGGGCGTGAGGATACCTTCAGGCGAGAGCCTGGGGGCATCCATCCTGGGCAGGCTCGGCGCCCTCATGAAGCGGAACTAGAAGTCGCCCCTGTCCTTGTACATGAACTGCTTCTCGTACAGCTCCTCCACCCTCCCCAGCGTGTCAGCATCCCGGGGGCCCTTGTCGTCCCTTATCCGCGTCACCCTGGCGAACCTGAGGGCGTAGCCGCTCCTGTAGTGGGGGCTCCTCTGGATCTCGTTGAAGGCCACCTCCACCACCAGCTCGGGCCTCACGTGGACCGTGTAGTCCGACTCCCCTGTCTTCAGGGTCTGGAGCCGTTCGGTCATCCACCTGAACTCCTCGT
>DATKWY010000160.1:0-4144 GCA_035529295.1 Candidatus Desulfaltia sp.
ACCGGCTCAGATGCCTGATCATAAGCCTTCCGCACGGCCCTGATGTTCATGTCGGCTATTCGGCCGCTCCACTGCTCCTTTATGGCCTGCTCTATGGATTCCAGGCTGACGATGCCCGTGACCTTGGCGAAGGCACCCAGAATGGCGGTGTTGGTGATGGGGCGCCCGATCTCCTCCATAGCGACCTTAGTGGCGTCCACCGTGGCCACCCTGAATTTTCCTCCGAGGCCCGTCTCAGTACCGCTCTTAGGGTGGTTGATGAGGACCAGGCCGCCTTTCTTCAGGCCATCCGTGACCGGAACGGTCCTGCCTAGAAGTGGGTCGAGGACCACCACCATGTCGGGCTCGTGAACCAGGTCCCTCTCGTTGATCCTGCTGTCGCCGACGCGGAGGAAGCTCACCACCGGGGCGCCACGCCTCTCGGTCCCATACATGGGGATGCCCTGGGTGAACTTGCCCTCATAATACAGTGCAGTGGCGAGTATCCTGACGCCTGTGACGGCACCCTGCCCGCCTCTGCCGTGGAATCGTACCTCCAAGACTCTTTTCTCCTCTCAGGAATAGGAGAAGCAGATCAATTAAAGGATTTAATCCCTTCTGTCCTTTCCAAGAAGAGTACATACCCACGAAATAATGATGTTAATATATGAGCTTCAAAAAGTTGCGAATTGTATATATATTGTTAAATTACCGGCCAATAACGCTTAATAAACTGTCTCCGCTCATCAAAGCCAATAAATGTATTTGAAGGCGCATAACCAGGCTTGTTCAAAGAAAAAAACGGCACATACTCATCCATACTCTTCAGCTTCAGCTTCATCCACG
This sequence comes from Candidatus Desulfaltia sp., assembly GCA_035529295.1. Classification (GTDB taxonomy): domain Archaea; phylum Thermoproteota; class Bathyarchaeia; order TCS64; family TCS64; genus RBG-16-57-9. The sequence goes on from DATKWY010000160.1 coordinate 826, forward strand.
GCATAGTTAACGGAGTCTGGGCATTCCTCTCAGTGTTCCTCCTCGATCTAGGCGGTACGGCTTTCCATGTGGGGCTGCTGGCCTTCATGCCCGGCCTGGCCTCCACCTTCATGCAGCTCGCTTGGGGGCGTCTCGGAGATAGGCTGGGCACTACCTGGAAGATGGTGTCCACGGGCTTCCTGTTCGCAGCCTTATTCAGTGTCCCGGTGATATTCTCGACGAAGCCTTGGCAGGTGATATTGGCAACATCGGCTCAGGCTCTCCTCGGCTCCATATCAGATGTCGCCATAACGGTGAGGTTCGCGGAGGTCCTGGAGCCTTCAAGGAGAGCCCGGTTCATGGGCATCTACAACCCCCTGGGGTTCGCCGGAAACATAGTCGGCAGCTTACTCGCAGGGATATTCATCCCATCCATAGGCTACAAGTACATTTTCCTGAGCTACACGATCCTCAACCTCGTGATAGCCGGGTTGATAAGGTTCGGGCTCTCAACCCACCAGGAGAAGGACATCGACTACGTCACCCTCCTGAGAATGGCTTTCCAGGAGCTGAAGGCGGGGCTGAGAGAGCTACCCAAGGTGAGCACTGACGGAGGACCCTACACCAGGTGGTGCATAGGGATCAGCGTCCGTGGCTTCGGCATCGCCATGTTCGGCCCCATACTCACCCTGTACCTGGTCAACGTACTGAAAGCCACCAAGCCCCAGATAGGAACCCTGAACAGCGTCGCCTTCCTGGTCCGGCTCCTGGGGACGCCGCCCCTGGGCGTCATCGTGGACAGGGACGGGCCCAAGAGGGTGATGCTGATAGGCTTCTTCCTGGCGGCCATGCACCCCCTGGTCTTCACCTTCGCCCCCGAGGTGACCTACCTATTGCCAGTGTACCTCCTCAGCGGAGTCTACTGGGCCTTCATCAACTCGGCGTGGTTCGCCTGGCAGATGAACCTCATTCCAGCTAGGAGAGGCGTCTACGCCGGGTACTTCGGCTTCATCAACGGTTTATCCTGGGCCTTCGGGCCTCTACTGGGAGGCTACCTGGGCGACGCAGCGAGCCTCCAGGTCAGCGCAGCCCTGTCGTCCCTGCTGGTGCTGGCGGGGCTGCTGATACTGCTGAAAGTCCCAGAGAAGGCCGCAGCGGAAGCAGTAGCCATCACACCTAGCCCGTAAGACGGAATGCAGGTTCAAAGGTCACGATTGAAAAAGAGCTAGGTTCCACCTTCACCACAGTTCCCGTGGTAACAACATGAAAATCGATATTTTTCAACCCACCAAAAAAAGGGGTGCAACTGTTTTTCCATATATCCAACCCAAATATAACCAAAAATAGGATAAAGTAAAACAATTTCTAATGAAACAAAATAAACCAGGATAAACACAAAAAAATCGCGAAAGGTACAGCCACAGTACCAGCCTCAACTCCTAAAAACGCCTTATTACAAGCCACCTGTAACAAAACAACCCAGGCCCGCTCCAATGGCTTAAAAACGCCGAGAGCACCATCATTCCTGAACCCCATGAAACTAGTCATATACAACACCGGGAGGCTCGGAGCCCTCCAGGAAGACAGATCAGTCATAGACCTCAACCACGCCTACGCCGCCTACCTGAAGAGCCGAGGAGACCCCCGGCCACAAGCCAAGGCGGACGCCACGGTACCCGCGGACCTCCTGGCCTTCATCCAGGAAGGCAAGAAGGGACTGGACGAGGCAAAGAAGGCCCTGGCTCACGTGAAGGCAGGCAACAAGCACGGGCCCAGAGGCGAGAAGCTCCACTACTCAGGTGAGGAGGTCAAACTCCACGCCCCCCTGCCCAGCAAGGCCACCAAAATAGCCATGGCCGGAGCCAACTTCTACGACCACAGCCTGGACGCCGCCAGGACCCTGCGCGGCGACACCACGACCACCATCGAGGACCTCAAGAGGCAGGTGGAGAAGGGCGAGTACCCGGCCTGGGGCTTCTGGAAGCACGCCGGATGCGTCATAGGCCCAGGTGGGGATACCCCCTACCCAGGCAGGACCCAGCGCCTCGACTACGAGGTGGAGCTGGCAGCCGTCATCGGCAAACAGTGCAAGGACGTGGCAGAGAAAGACGCCATGAGCATCATCTACGGGTACACCATCGTCAACGACCTCAGCATCAGAGACGGCCCCAGGAGACCCGGACCGGACGGCCTGTTCTACGCCAAGAACTTCGACGGATGCGCCCCCATGGGCCCCTGCATCGTGACGGCCGACGAGATCGGGGACCCCTACAAACTGCAGATAAAGCAGTGGGTCAACGGCGAGCTACGGCAGGACGGCACCATGGAGAGCATCATCAGAGGCTACGACTGGTGGCTCAGCCACCTAACCAGAGACATGGTCTTCTACCCAGGCGACATGATCTGCGGAGGAACCTGCAGCGGCACAGCCATGGACCAGACCCCCATGGTGGACGGCAAGACAGACCCCAAGCTGTTCCTAAAGCCCGGCGACAAGCTCGAAGCCTGGATAGAGAAGATAGGCAGCCTAAAGACCAGTATCGCGGCCAAGCGGTAACCATTTATCTACCTCAACCATTTTCTTTGAACTGCCTTGTCCTACGTAGCCGTGGACATCGGGGCCACCTTCATCCGCGTCGCGTGCGGCGACGAATCCGGGTTAAAAAGAAAGATCACGGAAGAGACCGATAAGGCCGGCGGCCCTGAGGGAGTATCTCACCAGATCATAAGGATGATCAGAGAACTGGAGGAGAACCCGGAAGCCATCGGCATCGGCTCAATAGGGCCAATAGACTACACAAGGGGTATGATCACCAACACCCCAAACTACCCCTACAAGGAGATACCCATCACAGAGCCCCTGAAAACAATATTCGACGCCCCCATTAAGATCGTCAACGACTGCAGCGCCGGGGTGCTGGGAGAACACGTATTCGGCGCAGGCCAGGACACCGAGAACCTCTTCTACGTCACCATGAGCACAGGGCTAGGCGGCGGAGCCATAGTGGACGGCCACCTCCTCACGGGCAAGGACGGCAACGCCGTGGAGATAGGCCACCTCACCATCTACCCCAACAGCAGGATGCTATGCGGCTGCGGCGGCCCGGGCCACTGGGAAGCCTTCAGTGGAGGAAAAAACATTCCCTTCTACGCCAGAACCATCCTCAGGGGCACCAAGTGGAGGAGCAGTCTCCTCAGCGACCTCTGCGGAGGAAACCCCAAGGCCATCACGGTCAAGATGATCTTTGATGCAGCTAAGCAAGGAGATGACCACGCCCTCATGGTGGTGGAGGAGATAGGTAAGGTCAACGCCATCGGCTTCGCGGACATAGTGAACGCC
>DATKWY010000161.1:0-5255 GCA_035529295.1 Candidatus Desulfaltia sp.
GACGACGCCAATCACGTTTCCGGGCCCCACAGCGTCGTCCAGCTTAACCCTGGGGTGGAACAGCCACTTTCTGTCAGGCAGCTTGGGCAGCCTCACCCCAGGGGGGATGTACTCCCCGTGGAGCTCCTTGATGGCGGTGAGAGGCCTCTGCAGCCCATCATATATGGAGCCTATGAGGCCGGGGCCCAGCTTCACATATAGTAGCTGCCCAGACCGGAATATGGGCTCGTTACGCCTGAGGCCCTCCGTCTCCTCGTAGACCTGTATGGTGGCCCGGTCCCCCGTAATGCGGGTGACCTCCCCGATGAGCCTCCGCTCCCCCACGTCCACCATCTCGTTCATCATGAGATCCACGGCAGGGTCTATCTCCCCGAAGACCACGGGCCCCGAGATGCCCTCGACTCTTCCTACGCTGGTGTCCTCACTCAACTTCCCTCACCCCTGCCAGCAGCCTCATCTCAGGTATCTGAAGGAAGACTGGGAGCGAGGCTGCTGCCTCCAGCTCCCGCACCGTCTCCTCCACATGCCTGTAGACATCTGATGTGACCAGTACTAGGCCGTACTCGTCGGCTGAGACCAGCTCCCTCAGCCTCTCCCGGGCGTCCTCACCGTCCTCCACAACAACCAGCCTCTTGATCCCCGCGAGCCCCATGCCCAGCAGGCTCAGCCTGTCGCCCACGCACGCTATCTTCATGGCGCCGCCTCCAGGGGGTAGATGGCTCTACGCCTTATGGCGTCGAGGCTGTGGTGGACGCCTATCATGGACCTTATTATGAAGTCCTCCTCCTCGTCCACCCTGAGGGACCTGAGGTACCTGGATAGCCTCAGGTTCTGGAGGCTCTCCGAGAGCTGGGGGGGCTCCAGCACGGTTTTCTGGGGGAGCGCCTCACTGTACTCCGTGGTCAGCAGCACATGGTAAAAGTTCTCATAGTCCCTGGCCTTGACCAGGGCCTCGTACTGAGCCTCCGTGAGAATGGACCTGTGGAGGACCAAGCTCGACCTTATGATAGCCTCGCCGAGACCGGCCTTCTTCAGCCGTGCCATGTTGATGATGTCTCTGTACTCGTACTCCCCGGCGATGGCTCTCCACGCCGCCTCCGGGTCCTTGAGCCTGAGCTCGCCTACCCGGGCCTCGAGGTAGCCTGCGTAGGCCCTGTCCAGGGCCACGTCGAACGCGTCTGTGTCCGGCTCCTCCGGGGCGCCGATGCTGAGCACCATCTCCCTCGACAGCAGGCTGAAGACCCTGGCGATGTACTCCCGGGGCCTCCTGGACATGGCCAGCGAGTACAGCGTCTCCTTGCCTATGTTGCCCGTGGGCCCTATTGAGCTGCGCCTGAGTTCGTAGGGTACGCCCTTCACTATGCACCTGAAAAGTATCTTTAGGTTCTCGGCGTCCCAGGTCTGCCTCCAAAGCCTGAAGAACGCTGACAGGTTCTCGGGCATGTAGTGGATGAGCTCGTTGTACCTGTCGTCGAACCTCTGGAGAAGGTAGTTCTCCGCCGACTCTATCTGCTTCAGTGGCTGGCCGGGGCCCCGCAGGGGCACCCCGAAACGCTCAAGCTCCTCGGCGGCTCTCTCCCTGTCCCCCATCAGCATGAGCCGGTCCAGGCGGCCTGACAGGGCCTCCAGCTCGCTGGATATCATCATGGGGGACAGTAGGGCTAAGCTGCTCTCCCGTAGGGCCCTCCTGCTGGCAGCCACCAGCTCGGCCAGGATACCCACCGCCGTCACAACGTTCAGGGTTACACTCATGGCGGAACCTCCTCCACGTCAGCCAAACACCATGTTCTCCAGTTCGCTTTCTCTCTGCTCCTTCAGCCGTTTGAGTCTGCCCTCGAAGGTGTTGTCCACCGTGGCCTTCGACTCGGCCTGTGCCAGCCTGGCTCCGCCCACAGCCTCCAAGGGCTCATGGTTCAGGGTGAGCCGGGTCTCCTTGCCCGTGACCTTGGTCACCTCGGCGGATGCCCGCGCCAGCAGCGAGCTGCTAGCTCTCTCCGAGTTCTCCTGGTTGACCCAGAGTGTCAGCTCTCCCCCGCCCAGGGCTATCCCGGCCTCCACGATGAGCCCCTCCAGGGTGGATAGGTACTCCTCCGAGTCCACGTGCATCTTCACCCGCCTCAGGGTCTCCTGGTATATGCTGTCCAGTATCTCGGACTTGTAGGAGGACAGGAGGGCCGTGTACTCGGACATGGTCTCGCTCACCCGCTCCCGGTCCGTCGCCTGGTGGCTGTCTCTGATGCGGCTCCTATCCACGTCCTCCTCGTAGCTGGACTCCTGCCTGGCCGCCTCCAGAACCTCGTCGGCCCTCTTCGCTGCCTGGGTAATTATCCGTAGGGCCTCGGTCTCAGCGTCCTGGATGATCTTCCGGCGCATGGCCTCCAGGGACTCCGTGTTCTTTGACATCCACTCACCTCGTGGCCAGGAGGCTGCGTACCAGATACTTGACGGCCTCCTCCATGTGCTCCTCCGACCTCTGCTTCACCTCGCTCCTCTCCCCTACGTAGTCCTCCTCCAGCTTGACCAGAGTCTCCCTGAACTCCTTCTCCACCTCCTCCCTGATCTGTATCTCCAGCTGCCTGCGCTTCTCCACGTTCTCGGAGAGCAGCATGGCGGCCTTGCTCTCGGCGTCGCTCACCATGTCTTTGGCCCTCCTGTCGGCTTCGTCTATGATCTTATGTGCCTGAGCCTCGGCCTCCTTGAGGTACCTGAGCTCCTTCAGCATGTCCTGGAAGCTGGGGGTCTCGCCTGGCTCACTCACTTAGATCACTCCGTTCAAGTTGAGTATCAGGATGCTCACCAGGAGGCCGTAGATGAGGACCGACTCCAGGAGGACCACGAAGATGAGGTCCCGGCCGAAGGCCTCGTCGTTCTTGGTGGTGGCCGTGATGGCCGAGCTTCCCACCCTGCCCTGGAGGTAGCTGCATATGCTGGTGACGCACAGGACAATGGCCGAGTACATGCACGCCACCCCCATCTGCTCCATGGGGGCCTTGACCTCCCCCAGGAAACCTGAGCCGCTGAGGATGAGCACCGACAGCAGGAGCCCGTAGATGGCCCCCGTCTCGGGCAGGACCGTGATGACCAGGGCTCGCCCGAAGACTCCCTCCCTCTCGGCCACGGCCCCCACTGATGCGGAGGCAGCCACTCCTTCTCCGAGGCCTGTGAAGAAGCCGCTGACGCCTACGCTGAGGCCTGCGGCCAGGGCCGCGAGGCCCTGGTTGAAGTCGGTGACGTTCCCCATCCGCACAAGGATGAGGATGGAAACCAGCAGCCCGTAGATGGCCGAGGTCTCCACGATGACCGTGAGTATGAGGCTAATGCCGAATCGCTCCGGCTTGTCAGCCATGAGGAGGCTGCTGGCTGACGCCGCCATCCTCTGGCCAATGGAGGCCCCCGTCCCGGCCAGCCCTATGGATAGGGTTACGCCGCCGATGACTAGGGCAAGGGTCGCTGTATCCATCATATTTCACCTTTTGAAACGTACGTGTATCTTCTCTCCACCCTCAAAGACTTGAACCTGGTGCCGCCCCCCATGAAGAATCTGCCGAAGAACTCCACGTAGTGGAGCCTGAGGGCGTGGGCGAAGGTGGAGAAGCTGGATATGAACACCAGGAAGAACTGGCTGAAGGCCAGCAGGATGATGGTGAGGGGAGGCCCCACGTAGGCGATGGGCATGAGCATGGCTGATAGGAGGACGAAGGTGCGGCCCATCCAAGTGGACGCCATGTTGAGGGCCAGGAGCCTGATGTAGGATATTATGTTGCTCAGTATCTTGGTGAGCTCCAGGAGGCCGCTGGGCCCATGCCCCAGGAGGAGGGCGGCTACCCCCGCCGCAAGGGCCCCATAGCCCACCAGGCCCCAGCCTTCCAACGCGAACTGGCCCTTGACCGTGAATACTCCCGCCCCGACTAGGAGGAGGGTAACTGACACCTGGTCCCCCAGTATGCTCCTGTACCGGGCGTTCATCAGGTTATTGACCAGGCCAAGCAGTATCCCAACGCTAAGGTGGAATACGCCTATCATGAGCACAATGGGCAGGAAGCCCAAGGGATCGTCGGCCGGGCTCAGCCAAAGCACGGGGAACTTGAAGGCGCCGTCCGTGAACTCCTCCACCACCCCGGACATGAACGAGCCCGTGAGGACCCCGAACAGGACGGCGCTGAACCCTGACGCTATGATGACCTTGCTCAGGTCCTTCATGCCCCTGCTCCTGGAGCCCGCCCCCCTGAGGAACACGTAGCCGGCCGCGGCCACCAAGGCACCCAGGGCTATATCCCCTATCATGAGGCCCACGAACATCGTGAAGAAGAATGCCATGAAGCTGCTGGGGTCCACCTCGTTGTACCTGGGCACGTCGTAGGTCTCCACCAGGGAGGAGAAGGAGCTGAAGTGGCCGCTTAGGAGGGTGGGGATGTTCTCCTCAGGCTCGTCCGGCGGGGTGACCACCACCCGAGCCATCCCCCTGGTGGTCCCCAGTACTGTGTCGACCGTCTCCTGGGCCCTGGCCTGGGGGACCCAGCCTTCGAGGACTATGATGTTGCCTGTCCTGCCCAGCTTCTCCCTGGCCTCCATGCGGCCAAGGACGCCGCTGACGACGTCGGACAGCTTGTAGACGGGCTCCCGGTTCTTGTCCCTCACCTCGGCCACCCTGGTGTCTATCCACTTGATGACGGAGGACGTGGACCCCTCCAGCTCCTCGGGGACGGATATCCTCTGGAAGCCCCGCCTCTCCAAGATGTCCGAGACCTCGTTCTCGTGTATCTTCAGGGACGCCACCACCAGGTACCTGCTCCGCCCCTTCCCTTCCGAGTAGAGCCGGGTGTAGGGCAGCCTCTCGGTCAGGTCCCTCTGGATGATCCTTATGCTCTCAGAGGCTACTGTGCCCAGGAAGATGGTCACCTTGTCGGACGGCTTGATGAGGCCTACGTCGAAGTCGTGGTGGCTCATCTCGGCGAGGGCCTCCCGGACGGGGACGTACCTGTCCACCACCGAGGATATCTGGCGCCTTATGTCCCCCATGACCTCGTCCGCGGCCCCCAGGAGCTCGTCCTCGTCACGGTGGGTTATGGGCACTGGTTTACGGTCCAGGGGCTTGATGTACTGGTCCAGGAAGCCGGGCTCAGGGTCCAGACCCAGATCGTCCAGGATGGCGGCAAGCCGGGTCCGGGTGCGCTCCCACCTGTTGAGGTCCTGGAGGGGCGGCTCCATGCCCTGGACCAGGTTCTCCCACTTCATGAGCCGCTCGCTCATGTTTA
>DATKWY010000162.1:0-3599 GCA_035529295.1 Candidatus Desulfaltia sp.
TCTGGATTATGTGGGTGAGGCCGTAGAACCCTCCGCCCTTGAACTCGCTTACCCTCCTTAGATCGTGGGTGAGGGGCTCAGAAACTATGCTACCCAGGGCCTTGCTGTAGCCCTCGTTGAGAGCCTGTATGCACCGGTCTCTCGAAGTGTACGCTGCGCTCACCTATACCTCCCCCGTCCCACAACATATCATAGACATAGCCTAAAAAATATGCGATTAGCCGCCAGCCTTACGCCGCAGTGTTTTGATGGTGCCGGACACCCTGTCAACCTGGATGGAGGCCGGCGTTCCACCGATCTCCGATAAATGAGCCAGAGCCGCCCGTGTCTGGGTGATGTGATCGTGGCTGCACCTCAGGACGCCGCTCAACATCTCCGGCTCGTACTCTATCAGCCTCAGATCAGCCTCGTAGGAGCCCTTCACACCGTACAGAAGCCTGAGCCGGTGCTCAACGGCGCCCCAGAGCTGGGCCTCAGAGACCGGGGAGCCGCTGACAACCTTGAAGGCAATGTACCTTCTGCGGACGTTCCTCACAGGCATGGGTGAATAAGGAGGGAGAAGGGTTTATGTGGTTAATGGTCCACCCGGACGCTCTTACCGCTCAGGTCCATCTTGTTGACGCCGAACTCGCCCCGGACCTCCCGCAGCATACCGGAGTCGAAGACCGGCCCATCCACGCAGACCCGGTAGGGGCCCACCGCGCAGGCCCCGCAAAGGCCGACGGAGCACTTGATGTACCTTTCCAGGCTGGCCTGGACCGGCAGCCCCATGCCCTCGGCGTCCTGGAAGACCCTGGCCATCATGAGCTCCGGACCACAGGTGTAGACATGGTCGTAGCCGTTGCTCTCCATGAGCTTGGCGGCGTACCCGGAGGCGTAGCCGCTGTAGCCCTTGGACCCGTCGTCCGTTGATACGACGAGGTTGTCCCCCAGCAGCTTCTCCAGCTTCTCCAGGAACATGAGCTGGGTTGAGCTCCTAGCTCCTAGAACAAAGGTGGGTACAGCACCCTTAGACAGCATCTCCCTCACGAGAGGCATCAGGGACGCGGCCCCCGATCCCCCTGCGACGATGATGGGCCTCCGCCCCTCAACTCTGTAGCCGTTTCCGAAGGGCCCCCTAACGCCTATGCGGTCCCCAGGCTCCAGGCCACTCAGGGCCTCGGTTGCCTCTCCCACGGCCCGGACGGTGATGGAAGACTTGCCACCCTCGTCGACGGCGCTCAGAGACATGGGGACCTCGTCGAGCCCCGGAATCCACGCCATGATGTACTGCCCCGGCCGGGCCTTCACCGTCCACTGGTCCTCGAACCAGAGGCTTGTGAAGCCCTCACACTCGGATATTACATTTGTCAAGACTACTTTCCGTGTATCTTCCAGCTTGGTGGGCAAGCCCAACCACCTCCTCTACTCGGCTGAACCCGTTCTCAGCCATGTAACGCTCCAGACCCTCCACTATCTCCCCGTAGACCTCCACGCCGCGGGTCATGACCGCTGTCCCGATCTCCACAGCGGAGGCCCCGGCCAGCAGGTACTCCACGGCGTCCTCCCAAGTGGTGACGCCTCCGCAGCCTATCACAGGTATCTCCACGGCCTGGCTCACCTCCCAGACGCAGCGGAGGGCCACAGGCTTCATTGCTGGCCCTGAGAGGCCGCCGGTGGAGTTGGTGAGCACCGGCCTCCTGAAGTTCACGTCTATGGCGATTCCCAGCAGGGTGTTGACAGCCGTAATAGCGTCGGCCCCACCCCACTCCGCGGCCTTGGCCACCGTCTTGATGTTGGTGACGTTGGGGCTAAGCTTCACGAACACAGGTAGGCTCGTCTCCGCCTTCACCGCGGCCGTCACCCTCTCCACGTTGCCGGCGTCCGCCGCCAGCATCCCCAGCTCCTCAGCCACGTTGGGGCAGCTGGCGTTCAGCTCCAGTGCGTCGGCCCCGGCCTTGGTCAGCTTATATGCCACCTCGGCGAACTCCTGGACGCTTCCCCCGAAGAAACTGGCCACCGTAGGGACCCCCATCTCCTTGAGCTTAACAATCTCGTCGACGAAGTAGTCGACGCCCGGGTTCGGGAGACCCATGGCGTTCAACGCCCCGCTGCTCACCTGCACCAGCGTCGGGTTAGGGTGCCCCGTCCTGGGCACCGGACCGATGCTCTTGGTCACCACGGCGCCAGCACCCGCATCATAAACACGTTTCAGAAGAGACGGGCTCATGCCGAGGACGCCAGCCGCGTTCATGGTGGGGTTCCGGAGGCGGAGCCCAGCGAGGTCTACGGCTAAGCTTAATTTAGACAACTCTCCCCTACGTACTCAGCCAGCCCTATTATAAAAGTTCGGAGGACGCGCGTTGAAGGCTTACATCGTTGAAACCGTGGTAGGGGTATTCGCCTACGACGAGGAAGGCAGCAGGATCGCCGGGGAACCCTACACGAAGGCCCCCGAACAGATATCGGCGTACATCAGGGGCCACAGGGAGGGGCAGATGTCCGTACCCATGGAGAAGCTGCTGGAGGCCCTGATCTCCTCCGGCTATAACATTTACGCGTCCTCTAACCAGGCCCTCCTGAAGACCATAGAGGAGAGATACGGCAAAGCAACCGAGACCTCAGGCAAGCCCGCCTCAGAGTTCGCCGACGCCTACGACCTGGCCGTGGAGACGGGCCTCGCGTCCAGCGCAGAGGAGTATCTAAGCCTATCTCACGCTGTCACATCTCTCGTGGCCCATAAGGACGTCCACCAGGCCCTCTCATACAGGGAGAGCCTGCTCATCCCCACGGTGCAGCTTCTGGGTGACCTGGACACCGTCATCAACAGCCTCTCCGGCAGGATGAGGGAGTGGTACGGGGTCCACTTCCCCGAGATGGGGCACAGGGTCAGAGAACACACGGACTACGCCAAGATCATCCTAGCCTACGGTGACCGGGAGAACATCACCGTTAAAGGGCTCCAAGAGATGAGCCTGAGGAAGAGGGACGCCGACAGGGTGGTGGAGGCGGCCCAGGGCAGCATGGGGGCCGCCCTCGACGAGGAGGACGTCAAGGTGCTTCAGAGCTACACCCAGAGGGTTCTGGACCTCTACAAGGAGAGGGAGAGGCTCACGGAGTACATATCAGCCTTAGCCCAAGAGATAGCGCCCAACGTGGCTCACCTGGCGGGGCCCGTTCTCGGGGCGAAACTCATCGACAAAGCCGGGGGCTTGAGGAGGATGGCCATGATGCCCTCCAGCACCATCCAAGTGCTGGGCGCAGAGAAAGCCATGTTCAGGGCGCTGAAGTTTAAGGCTAAGCCCCCTAAGCACGGGCTGTTGTTCCAGCACCCCTACGTGCACAGTGCGCCGAGGGATAAACGGGGTAGCAGGGCTAGGGCGTTGGCTGCCAAGCTGGCCATCGCTGCGAGGGCTGATGTGTTCAGCGGCGAGTTCATCGCTGGTGATCTTCTCGCTCACCTGACGGAGGACTAGTCACTTTTCGTCAGCTTTATCTTTATAGTCGACACGTTCCTGAGGTCTCCGTCGTCCCCCATCTTCTCGGTCCCTATGCTTATGTCCTCCACGAGTATGCCTTTCAGGAAGCTGCGTTTGCAGACTTCTACCACGTCCACTGCG
>DATKWY010000163.1:0-3197 GCA_035529295.1 Candidatus Desulfaltia sp.
TTCTCGTGACAAGGTGTTACCTCGGGCTACCTACATGATGGATAACATTAATGAAATAAAAATCCAAGGGAAGAAAGTGTCTACGAGTCTCCAGTTGGGACGGGGACCACCTTCTTCCCCATCTCCTTGATGCCCTCCTCCGCCACCTTCCTCTTCAGGTTCCAAGCGGAGACACTAGGGAGGCCCCACAGGTTGATGAAACCCACGGCGTCACCCTGGTCGTAGTGAGTGTTGATGTCGAAGCTCGCCAGATTGTAGTCGTAGAGGCTCAGCGGAGACTCACGTGCCACCGGCTTCGCCGACCCCTTGAAGAGTTTCATGGTCACCGAGCCGGTGACGTTCTCTTGGGTGCTGTCGATGAAGGCGTCCAGGTTCTGCTTGAAGGGGTCGATCCAGAGCCCTTGGTACACCACCGTGGCCCACATTTGGTCCACCTGGTATTTGAACATCTTTTGATGTCGTGTCAACACCATCTTCTCCAGATCGTGGTGGGCGTTAAGGATTATCTCGGCGGCCGGCACCTCGTATGTCTCGCGGGTCTTCAGCCCCACCACGCGGTCCTCCATGTGCTCTATCCTACCTATGCCGTGTTTCCCGCCTAGCTGCTTGAGCTTCTGGATTAGCTCCACTGGCTTATAGTCGATGCCGTTTAGGCTTACAGGCACACCTTTGTGGAACCCTATCTTGACGTAGTCCGGCTCGTCGGGGGCGTCCTCCACGTCCACGGTCCAGTCCCAGATGTCGCCGGGAACCATCTTGTCGGGGTGCTCCAGCATGCCGCCCTCGATGCTCCTACCCCAAAGGTTCTCGTCTATGCTATATGGGCTGTCCGCCGTCACAGGAACCGGCACTCCGTGCTCCTCGGCCCACTGGATCTGGCTGTGGCGGTCAAACTTCCACTCCCTGACGGGCGCGATGATCTTCATCTTGGGGTTCAGTGCCTTGAAGGTGAGGTCGAACCTGACCTGGTCGTTACCCTTCCCGGTGCACCCATGGGCTACCGCCTGGGCGTCCTCCATCTCCGCAACCTCCACAACCTTGCTGGCGATGAGGGGCCTGCTTAGGCTGCTGCTCACGGGGTAAGTCCCCATGTAGAGTGCGTTAGCTTTGATCGCTGGGAAGAGGTAGCCCACGGCGAACTCCTCCTTAGCGTCGAAGGTGTAGTGGTTTACGACTCCGAGCTTCCAGGCCTTCTCCTCTATGCCCTTCCGCTCCTTGCCCTGGCCCACGTCCAAGTTGACTGTGACGACGTCCATGCCGTACTCCATCTGAAGCCATTTTACCATCATAGACGTGTCCAGTCCACCTGAGTAGGCTAGAACGACCTTGTCTTTAGGCATTGCATATATACTCCTTTTTGGATGAGGCATTCATGCACGGGGCAACCTTTTATAAGTTGCGACACAAGTGTTACAAATATGACTATTGAAACCTCAGATAGGACAAAGAGCGTCGCGCAGCTGGTCCGCGAGACCATCCAGATGAGGCCAAGCCTCCTCGACGCCCTGAGCATGAAGATAGTGAACTACAGCGCCCTCGCCCGCATCCTGCAGGATGAGCTCGGCGAGGGGAGCATCGAAGCAGTCAAGGCGGCCGTGATCAGGGTATCGGACGAGATAGCTTCAGACAGGAAGCTCCGGGAGGAGGCCGTGCAGAGCATCCTCAAGGAGTCCAAGGTCAGGCTGCAGGACAAGATCGCCGTGGTGATATCCCCGCTGAAGCTGGACATTTCCCACATAGTCACGGCCCACCTCACTGACCAGTACGTCTACGTCGTGGACCAGACAACGATGAAGGGAGAGCTCAAGGACCCGGTCAAGGTTCAGAGCAACCTTGTCGCCCTCATACTCCTCAGCCCGCCCCGTGTCGAGACCACGCCTGGCTTCGTGGCGTTCATCACTCAGCTCCTGGCGAGTAGGAACATAAACATCGTTGAGTTCATCAGCTGCAGCACCAACACCATCATCATACTGGACGGCCAGGACGCCTTGAAGGCGTTCAGCCTCCTCCAAAACTACACATAGGAGGCAAGAGAAAGGCCGCCAGTGCAAAGGTTTTTACATTGAGCGAGTCGATAAAGTGTTGATAATGGCGGAGATTTGTCCCGTCTGCGGGCTCCCGAAGGACCTCTGCGTATGCGAGGAGATGAGTAAGGAGCAGCAGCGGATCAGAATTCGTTTAGAGACACGTAAATGGGGAAAGAAGTGGACCGTCATCGACGGCATAGATTCTGGGAGCGTGTCACTGAGCAAGTTAGCCTCGGAGCTGAAGGCCAAGTGCGCCTGCGGCGGAACAGCGAAAAACGAACAAGTACTACTCATGGGGGACCACAGGGAGACGGTGCATAGCACACTCGTCGGCATGGGGTTCCCTGACGAGAACATCGAGGTCCAGTAGGGTTGCCCGGGCTCAAGGGCCTAGCCGACAAGCTCTTCAAGGTCAGGCACAGGGCCCCGAGGCCTGTCTTCTGCCCCAAGTGCAGCAGCCACAAGATCAAGCTGAGGGAGAGCTATGGAATACTCCCGCAGGTGTACAGGTGCAGCGAGTGCGGCTACGAGGGAACCCTCGTCCTCGAGCTAGAGGAGGAGTGAAACCTCGCTTAGTTTTTAATCTCCTTCCTAGATATCTATGTGAAAAGTAGGCGGTGAGGCGATGTCCGAGGACCTGGAGTACTATAAGGCCAAGTACAAGACCTTAGAGGATCTGCCAGACATCGGGCCAGCGACCGTCGCCAAGCTGAAGGAGATAGGGTTCAAGACCGTGGAGTCTCTGGGCACGGCGGCTGTGGCCGAGCTGGTGGACGCAGGGATAGGTGAGGCCATGGCCGAGAAGGTCATCGAAGCCGCCAGGAAGAGCATGGCCATCACATTCGTCAGGGGAGACGAACTCGTCGAGATCAGGAAGAACGTGAGGAGGCTCACCACGGGCTGCTCAAGCCTGGACAGGCTGCTGAACGGCGGCATTGAGACCCAGAGTCTCACTGAGTTCTACGGCGAGTTCGGGTCGGGGAAGAGCCAGATGTGCCACCAGCTGTGCGTCACGGTGCAGCTGGGAGAAGCCCAGGGCGGGCTGAACGGCAGCGTCCTCTACATAGACACCGAGGCCACCTTCAGGCCGGAGCGGGTGATACAGATGGCTCCTAGGTTCGGGCTGAAGCCGGAGGACGTGCTCAAGGGCATCATCTACGCCGAGGCCTA
>DATKWY010000164.1:0-4247 GCA_035529295.1 Candidatus Desulfaltia sp.
TTATGGCGTCGTCACCGCTGTACGTCACCCTGAGCTCCGAGTCCTTGATCTTCTCGGCCCGGCTCAGCCGGCCTGGGTCCATGAAGCGGCTGAGATGGTCGGCCACGCTCAGGTCCTCGTCCTCCGAGGCGTAGGCCTCCAGAGGCTGGACACCCGGGGGCCTGGCGGCCGTCTCCCTGTACTCGCTGATCTTCTCCAGGGCCACCCGTTGCACAGGCGTAGCCTCGCCGAGGAGCTCCAGCATCTCCGCGGCGTTCTTCACGGCGTTGGCCCTGAAGTGGTTATTGAAGTACCCGTAAACCCTCCTGGACATTTTCTTGACCTCCTCCACCTTGGGCAGCCACTCCAGGAGCTGGTCGCCGCTGTACTCGTAGTCGTACCAGAGGTGGCTGCCGTGGCCGTGCCACCTGATGTAGGCGAAGTCGGCAGTCACGTGGACCTCTGGGGGCAGCAGCGGCTCGTCCACTATGGTGTAGGCCACGTTGTGCCTCCGTAGGATGTCCATGGTCTCCGGCCTCATCCACGACTCGTGGCGGAACTCCACGGCCCACTCGTAGTTCCCGGGGAGCACGTCCAGGTAGGACTCCAGGTTGCCCACGTGCTCCTCGTAGCTGAACTTGGGGCGCAGCTGGATGAGTATGGGTCCCAGCCTCTCAGCCAGGGGCCTCATGAGCTCCAGAAACCTGTGGGTGTCGTCCTCCACCCCCTCCCCCAGCCTCAGCCACTTGTCATGGGTTATGAGCTGTGGGAGCTTGGCGGCGAAGAGGAATCCGGGGGGAGCGTTCCGCCGCAGCCCCTGGATCATGCCCTCCGTGGGGTACCTGTAGAAGGTGCTGTTGATCTCGCTGGTGTTGAAGACCTTGGCGTACTGGGTGAACATGCCTGTCTTCTTCTCGTAGAAGGGGCCCACCCACTCCTTGTAGCTCCAGCCGCTGGTTCCCAGTATCAGGCTCACGGGTTTCACCGATAATAGTGATGATCTGTGTAATATAAGGCACTTTTAGGGTCGACGACAGGCACTAAAATCATGTTTTTCTACTGGAATTGTCTCTTTTTTATTGAATAATTTGCTAACACTTATAAAGGGTATATACAATAATTACGTGAGTCGACATGACTACATGCCCAAGATGTGGTAAACCGGCAAAAGCCACAGGAAAGACCTGGAAGTTCGGCAAGTTCGACGGCAAAGGCTTCCACTGCGCATCATGTAAAAAGCCCTACAGCGCCTTCTACAAAGCAGGCGTCCTAAGTCACACTGTTCCGAAGAAGAAATAATCTACACAATTTTTTTCATTTTTTCCAGTAACCTTCATCAGACGACGCGCATATACATTGCCCATGAGTCTCAGAGTCAGGAAGCTCCATGAGGAGCCCGGCGAGCCCATGCCAGGGGAGGGCCACAAGGGAGTCAACTCGGTGATGGTCGTGGACGAGACGGAGGTAAGCTCCTATTCGTGCCGCGTCCTCAGGATAGAGCCTGGGGGCGGCACAGCCAGTCATAGCCACCCGAGGGCGCACGTGGTCCTGGCGCTATCGGGGGCCGCCCGCGTAGAGACGCCTCAGGAGGTAACGGAGATCAGGCTAGGGATGGTTGTGACCGTGCCGGGGGACGTGCCCCACAGGTTCGTGAACGTGACCAACAGGAGAGCCGCACTGATGGTGCAGAACCTCTTCCCGAGAGACATGTCTCCTGAAACACCTTAAACGGTTGCAGCCACATTTTCACTCATGGGCCGCGTCAAGCTGGTCTCCCTGGACATGGAGGGAACCCTCATAGACCACACATTCTCCAACGCCATCTGGGAGCATGAGATACCGGCGCTGTACGCGGAGAAACACGGATTAGACTTGGACGCCGCCCTGGCCTGGGTTAAGGCGGAGTACGGCACCGTAGGGGAGGGGCGCAAAGAGTGGTACGACGTGGACTACTGGTTCAGGAGGCTGGGCCTGGAGGCCGACTGGAGGCAGCTGATAAGAGAGCGCACAGACCTCATCCGCGTTTACCCTGACGCGGCTGAGGCCTTGCGTAGGCTTGGGGAAGCTTACCCTCTCATTGTGTCATCCAACACCATAAGGGAGTTCCTGGAGCTCCAGGTGGAGGCAGTGGGAGAGCTCTTCACCCACGTCTTCTCCGCCCCCAGCGACTTCGGCACCGTGAAGAAGGACGCGGGCTTCTACAGAATGGTCCTTGATGAGATAGGCCTAAAGCCGTCACAGGTGGCTCACGTGGGCGACCACCGGGAGTTCGACTTCAGGGCTGCCAAGAGCCTCGGTTTGGAGGCATACCACCTGGACAGATCCGGCGAAGCTGAGGGACCTGACACGGTCCGGGACCTGCTAGAGTTCGCCGACAGGCTTGTAGACACCTGAGCCCCGCTCCGCCTCGTAGAGGACGCGGGATGTCACCGTCCAGGCCTCCAGGGACTCGGGGTAGACGCTCACCCGCTGGTCCGCCACCGCCGTGGTCTCACCGCTCATGGCCCCCGAAGGGTAGGCTCCTATGAGGACCATGGGCGCCTCCTCCCCTGCCAGGGTCTTCCCTACTGTCTCGAAGCTGCCGGGCTGCCCGTGGCTGGTGAGGGCCACCACCCGGGTGGGCTTCACCTCCTCCACCAGCTCCCTCAGCCCCATATCTCTGAGCACCAGTAGAGGCTTCTCGCCGCCCGGCGGCGCTCTCCCGTCCAGGAGAAGCTGCTCCATGAGGCTCTTGAATCGGTTGAAGTCCCGGGGGGGCCTCGTGGATGGGTCCACCTCCACTAGCCGGCCGTCTATGGTGCTCACCCAGACCCTGAGGAGGCCAGCCCTGTTCAGGGGCGAGCCCATGGCCTCCAGGAGGCAGAAGTGGATGATGTCGGGTCGGCCCCTCTTCTCGCTGTCCGGCAGCCTGTCCATGGCGAAGTGGTGGAGGCTCCTGTCCAGGAGGGTCTCCTCAGGCCGCTTGCCCCGCCTCTTGGCGTTCCTCCTCACGGAGGGGTGCCTCTGGATCTCGGGGGGCACCAGCTCAAGAGCCGTCTCAACGAACACCAGATGCAGCTTCATCGCCGTCTACTCCTTGATCCGTCCTCCCCCGCCCAAATAACTTGCCGGTCGCAGTCCTGCGCCCCAGGAAGAAGAAGGCTATGGAGGCTAGGAACACGGCGGTGATGGCGGTGGTCAAGCTCTGTTTGGCCTCCTCCAGCTCAGCCTGTTTCCTCTGATAGGTCTGGGACAGGGTCGCGTACTTGCTTTGTAGCTGATCAACGTCGGCCTCCAGCACGCGTATGCGCTGCTCTAATGCCTTTACAGTCTCAGCTCGCGTTATGGATGCGTATGCTTCATTCATCAGTTTGTCGATGAGTGAAGCCCTATGCTTCTCATCGTATCTCTCATATGTCTTCAAAGCGGAGAAATAGTCTCGTGCCAGGATTGTGTCGTTCATTTGGTCTAGCAGCTGAAGATAGAAGGTGGCGTTGACATATTCAGGGTTACGGATGCTCATGAGGGGCTTAATCTCAGCAGCCATGTCCATGAGTTTGCCTTCAACGTAAGCAATTTTAGTCTCATCCAGGAGCCTGTACGTGGTTCTCGACTCTCCTGCCACCGGCCCCTTGAAAGGCTGCTCCAGGCCGACGGTCCAGTTATATAATTCAAAGTACGTGGAGGCTTTGGCGGCGACCTCTACATTCTCGTAGGGCTTTACTCCGTAATCGAAGGCGTCCTTGTCGAAGAGGTGGTTGAAGGAAAGGGACACTGTTGTCCCGTTTGAGGGCATGGGAATAGTCGTGTTGAGTTCGACTCGATCTAATTTGATGGTGTAGCCTGTTGAGGCTTCCCCGAAGCTGTATCCCCCGGAGGCCTTGAGGGTCAGTTCCAGGCTGACAATGACCCGGCCAGTGTACTGGATGACTGCCACCTTTGGGTCTAGGGGCCGACCGGGAACCATCTTTACTCCGTCGTTTTCGACGGTGACGTTGAAGATGTAGTTCTGCTTGGCCATGACTTGGCTGTGAAGGGGTGGGGGGCTCACCTCGAATGTAACGATAATACCGCTGGCGTGTACCGAGGGTACAGTTGCGGTAACCATTAGAAAGATTATCAGACAGTACTGGAGACGGCTCTTCATATCCCTTTGAAAAGGAGGAACTCTCAAATATGGCTTCCTAAAAAGGGGGTGGCGGCTACTCGTCTTCCACAGTGATGGCGCCGACGGGGCACCCGTTCACGCATGCCATGCACATTATGCAGTCGTCGGCCCGCGTGGGCCG
>DATKWY010000165.1:0-2006 GCA_035529295.1 Candidatus Desulfaltia sp.
CATGCACGATCCTGTCACCAACGACCCGTGTGTCCACCACCCTCGACCCGTTCAACGCCCCAGAGTCCCCGGCCTGTCCACCCGCCTCCGCGTAGAAACCAGTCCTATCCAGCTCGACGCCGCACGCATCAACACCCACGACCTCGGCCTCGAACTCCCTGAGGTAATGATCACCGTCGTAAAGCTTCACAGTCTTCATAGCAGATGAATATAGCACCAACCGGAAAAAGGGTATCGAAAAAATTTTTTCCGATCTGACCTGCCACAGGTCATAAAGGAGAGGAGGCTACCCGAAGGCGCCCCGCAGGAACGGGTACAGGTCCTCGACCTGCTCCTGCACCATGGTCTGGTAGTACTGGTACAGTATGCTGACGGCCAGCAACGCGCCCATGCCCGACCCGAACACCCCGAAGAACTCGCTGAAAGCCGCCAGGCAGCCCACTATCATGCCGCCAATCACGGTGATAGTGGGTATATACCTGTTAAGCAGCCGCTCCAGAGGCTTCTTGCTTCGCCTGAACCCGGCGACCTGCATCCCCGACTGCAGAAGCTGCTCCGCCATCTGGTCTGCTCCCAGGCCACCGATCTCCAGCCAGGTAATGCTGAACAGCACACAGAACCCGACGACTATTAGTAGGTAGATAAACGCCCTCACGGGGTCAGCCATCACCCCTCCTAGGCTTCCAGGCGACGAAGTATAGTAGGCAAGCCCGCCGATGGTGGTGACGCCGCTCTGCGTCTGGTTGTACATGCCTAGCATGTTGAAGAAGAAGTTGCCGTTGTCCGTGTTCCACCTGTTCCACGTGAACTGGCCGATGAGCTGGAAGTTGGCGAACATGGCGTACGCGAGGATCACCGGTATGTTGCTGACGTAGAGCAGCTTAATCGGCATCCTGCTCCTGTAGCCCCTGTAGCTGCTGTGGCTTATGGGTATCTCCACCCTCATGCCCTCGATGTAGACAACGATGGCGAAGACCGCGAGGGTCGTCAAGAACCCGATCATGTCAGGCGAGTTGGCCCTGTATAACCAGTCCTGTATCGGCAGCCCACGCATGATGCTCTGTACAAACGCGATGATGGCGCCGTAGGCCCTACCTAAGGTGTCATAGGGCGACGGAGCTATGCTGAAGCTCATCCACCATATGTTCTGAGTGATACCCGCCACGATGAACAGGCTGATGCCACTCCCTATCCCCCAGCCCTTCTGGACAAGCTCGTCGAGCATCATCAAGATTAAACCGGCGGCTAGAAGCTGAGCAAATATGAGGATCGACTGTGTTCTGCTGATAGCCCCATACACGCCCCCTATGATATAGAGGCTGGCCTGAACTATGACCATGATGAACGAGAAGAACTTGCTCGCGGTGGTGAACAAACCCCTATCCTCCGGATCGGATCTGTCGAAGGAGATGATATCCGAGCCAGCGAGAAGCTGAATGATCAGTCCAGCGGTGACTATCGGACCGATCCCAAGCTCCATCAATGTGCCACGGTTAGACGCGAAAATTGTCCTCAACATAGCATAGGGATCAGTCGCATCCTTGGTCTCAATCCCGTACAGAGGTGTCTCCGACATAACCAGATATATGACTAGGGCGGCTAGCGTCCACATCAGCCTAGTGTTGAAGGCAACCTTCCTCTGGGGAGGCTTAACCTCAGGTATAAATGGCGATATCGGCTTGAACAGATCCAGGAACCGCAAGTCTATCGTCCCTCTACGGCTCTATGATAGAGCCGCCTGCTTCTTCAATCTTCTCTTGGGCGCTCATGGTCGCGTAGACGACTTTGACGTTGAGGGGGACGCTGACACTGCCTCTCCCGAGGAGCTTAACGATGCCGAGGGCCTCCAAGTCGAGCTCGTTCCCGCCCTTGACCCCGTAATCTCCGATGACCTTCATCGCGAGGTCTTCAAGCTCCCCGACGTTGATCGTCGCCGCCTTGGGCTTCTTGGCTGACGGCGGCAGGAACCCAGTCTTTTTGTACCTTTCCTTCTCGTATTTTACCGT
>DATKWY010000166.1:0-7524 GCA_035529295.1 Candidatus Desulfaltia sp.
ATATTTAAGTAAAATAAAATCCATGAAAAAACTGCGCGCGCGGATGCGAGGGACAAAACAGCACGCAGGAGTAGTACTATAAAATATTGATAGGAATAAATGATACCAAATCATTCCACTATGTTCTTAATATGGATCATAGTAATTAATGAATGCATGGACTGGAAAGAATTATATGAGCTTCATGCATTGGTGCAAAACAGATTAATACTAAAAATATGCCATCTTGTGTTTTGGTTTGGATTCATATTTGGAGCTACTCTAATAATATAGAGCGTACAAACATGCGTACGCCTTCAATCCAGAAATGTGCAAGCCTTGCTAAGAACTAGTACGAGTCGCGCGCAGCGAGTGATAGGTTAGCTCAAAGAATTATGTGCGGGTTTTATTTGCTAGATTGATATAGTGTCCGCATCTTTTTGAGGCTATCATTTATGTTGCCTCTATGCTCAGAAGGACTGTAAAGTATCTCATTCGCGTTTTTGTAATAGTCCTCCATATCAAGTTCAGCTTCCATTATGTCGAATAATTGTATAACCCCCTT
This sequence comes from Candidatus Desulfaltia sp., assembly GCA_035529295.1. GTDB lineage: Archaea > Thermoproteota > Bathyarchaeia > TCS64 > TCS64 > RBG-16-57-9. The sequence continues at coordinate 545 of DATKWY010000166.1, forward strand.
CTCCACACGAATCGAAGAGGTTGCGGCGGGCATGTTTTTCATTAGGAATAAACATTTTTTAAAGGTATGTGGAGCCCAGATATGTAGATCAGCTCCACATGATGTAATAATTCGGTATGTGGCGCACGTGTCTCTGCACACCTGCGAGGATGCCCGCGCATAGGGGAACCTAGGGAATTATTTGTTTACCTAGGGCGACATGCCATTAACAGGTATTTTATAACTTGGAGACATGTGCCTGATAATTAACCTTGAAATATAGGGTGTGGGTAGATGGGGTTTCTGCTTATTCATGAAACCAGTTCCGATAGTTGAGTTATGGTTTCCAGTCTTTCCAGTCCATCTATCATCTCAATTATTTTCTCCACGTTCTTCTCAGAAAGCTGCGTGGATGACAGTGCAGCGAATTTTTCCTTGATGAAGCTGTATGGTATCGGTTGTTTATCCTCTTCAAACATGGAGATGTGTTTATCTTTTGTTATGATTTCGACCCTTGTACCGATCTTCGACGGGAACACCTTGTCTATCTCCGGGTCGGTGTTGACCTCGATTTTTTTCCCCAGCTCAACCACTCGTGGGTCACGGTAGCACTCGAAGAACTCCTTCATGAAAACCTTACCCTCGACAAGCGCTATGGCGACCGCTACCGCCGGGTGGTTCTGAGCATGCAGAGGCGTCTCCGCTACCTTTAACTGGTTCTCAGCTGTGACATGGTTTAACCCGATCTTTATCTCCACGATGTCCTCGGGTCTTATCCCGTACTTCTTCTGAGCTTCCAATGCAAGACTGATGGGGGGGCATAGCTCATGGCAGCACGCGTATGGCTTGAACTTGCATGAGAGTATCTTGTATTCTGCCCCCAGTTTCTCTGTCAACCGTGAGAGATCATAGCTGACCGCATGTGTTGATAATAACCCGTATTTTCCCTCGAAAACCGTTGACGGCCCAGTGTAGCCTTCCCGGGCCAGGAGCGCTGCGAGAACGCCGTTCATTGCCGCCTTTCCCGCATGTAATCTTTTACTCATGTCTCCTGTGGTTAACCATTCTTCCAGACCAGCTGCCTGAGTACCGGCGAGGCCGAAGGCGTTCACCATCTGTTCCTCGTCCAACCCGAATGTCTTCCCAGCCGCGGCGACGGCGCTTATAGTTCCAACTACTCCCGTGGCGTGGAATCCTCTGTTTCTGAGACCGGGGTATACCGCTGAATCTACACGGCAACCTACCTCGTAGCCGGCCACCAGCGCGGTGATCAACTCTTTTCCGTTGACCTGTTCGGCTTCCGCCGCGGCGTAGGCCGCTGGGATGATACATGCGCCAGGGTGCGCCCAGCTTGGGCGTGCCCCTGAATCGTCTGCGTCTATGCCGTGGGCCATGGTGCCGTTTGCCAAGGCTGCCGTCATCAGGGGGTATTTACCGTCGACGCCGATTACCGTTGACTGGGGTTCTCCTTTCATCTGTTTCACTATGTTGATTACCATCTGGGACCAGGGCATCTCGTAGGCTCCGAGGATGTTGCCCAGGGAGTCGAGGAAGTGCATCTTTGTTTTCTCTATTACATCGTGTGAGAGGTCCTCATATTGGAGGTTGACTACGTATTTTGCTAGTATTCGGGAGATTTCAGTCATGGGTATAATCCAGTGCATCAAGGAGGTGCTGGGCAATATATTTTTTCTACTGGTATAGAGAAAAATCGATGCCCGCTCGCTTGTCTCCGGATGTCATGCCTCTACAACGTCAACACATATAATTGTGCGTTCGCCTGCTGAGGGCCGTTTGTTATAAGTGGCTTGTAATTCCCAGAAATTACCGGGTTTGGTTTAGGGTTAGATGGTTTGTTCCTAGTGGTTGGGAATTCCACTTTTTTGGCGTGATGACTGCTACTGGGTAGAATGTGAATCTATTTTTGTATTGCTTTTAGCTAAATCGTTTCCTTGGTGCCTGGTTGTTCCACGTGACAAGGATATTAAATTTCTCAATATAACTATGGTTTATTGAAATAAAAAATTTTCGCGCACGAATTAATAAAGAAAACTGCTTTATACAATAGCAAGCAATTATCATTGAATATTCATTGGGTCTAAAACACTCATTGAAGACATGAATGAAGGAGAAACATGAAAATGACTACTCTATCCCCAACAGAATCAAACGATCAATATGCTCTACCGAAAATCCTAAGCATCTGGCTCTTAGCCGCAGCTCCAATGGGCATCCTAGTCTATTTCATAAATCCAATCATATCACCCGGTTTCGAATCAGACCCTCTTGGTGCAGCCTTCACCAGAATTAGCTTAATCACTGCTGGATTGATCTGGCAGTTCATCTTGTCCCTAATCATCATTCGCCGAGAAGAAGGTAATACGAGTTGGACAACCATCAAGGAACGACTCCAGCTCAACACACCAATAGACCCTAAGACCGGGGAGTCTAGTCGTAAGATGTGGCTTTGGACTATCCCATTCATCTTGCTGCTCTTTTTAGTAATATATACCGTAATTGGTCCTCCTCTAGATACCCAATGGTTTACATTGTTCCCTAGATTCGCGCCAACAGTTGGTAGCAATTTGAATGAAGTCTTTGCATCAACAGAGATCCAAGCTAAAGTAGTGGGTAATTGGTCATTCTTTGGACTCTTCCTCATTATGGCGGTTTTCAACATTTTGGGTGAAGAGTTCCTCTTTAGAGGAATATTGCTACCGAAGATGGAGGGTGTTTTCGGTAAGTATGACTGGATGGCAAATGGTGCATTGATGGGAGCTTATCATTGGCATCAGCCCTGGACGATACCAGGATCTATTCTTGCAGGGGCTCTCTGTATGTCCTATCCAGTAAAACGCTATGGAAGTACCTATATGTCAATAATTATCCATGGGTTTCAATTCGTGGTCACTTTACCTATGATAATCTTACTTGTGCTAGGATGAGACCATTATTTATCCACAATTCAACGGGTTGGGACCAAACCCAACTTTTCCGAATCTGACGACTTGATAAATAAATTACTAACTCAAATCTTCTCTAGGTGAGTATTAAAATTCAATTATTCCATGTAACTAGGCATTCCCTTTTATAGGTGGCTCTAGGGTAGGAGGCTCAGCTCCTCCTTCAACGTGTTGAGCACCACATGAGTCTTGGTGCGCACCACGTAGGGCATCTTCGTCAGATTCTTGGTGAAGTCACTGAGCTGCTGCCTGGTCCTGAACTTGGCCACCACCATGATGTCAGAGTCCCCCGTGACGTTGTAGACCCCTATGGTCTGGGGTATCTTGGATATCCTGCCGCCCACCTCCAGCATCATGCCGTCCGAGACGATGACCTCGGTGATGACCGTGAGCTCGTAGCCCAGCCTCTCATAGTCCAGCTGCACCGTGTACCGTTTGATGACCCCAGCCTCCTCCATCTCCCGTATCCTGGAGGCCACTGTTCCGCTGCTGTACCCTGTGCGCCGGGCTATCTCCCGGAAGCTCTGCCTGGCGTCCCGGAGGTACTCCTCTAGGACCCTCAACGATGTCTCGTCCAGCATGCGCTTCGCCTTTGATCAGGTGAGGCGCATAGGCGTTGAAAAGGTTTTCAGTTGATGAAAAATATCCGTGAAGTTGTTTGAAGATTGGTCAAATAGAAAAAGGGTTAGTAGTCCACGGGGATGGTCTGCATGAGCTCGAAGAGCCGCAGGAACGCCTTGCTGTACCTGATGATGGCGCTCATGTTGCCCTTGAACTGGAGCTGCCGCGTCATGATGGCGTTGCTGCCGTCCAGCTCACCCTTGTTCACCTGCACCCAGGTGCTGTAGGGGCCCTCCAGGGTGAAGTCCGTCTTCTCGCCCTCCCCCAGCTTCCTGACCTCAGTGATCTTGCCGTCCACGAACTTGACGTAGATGGAGGACAGGTCGAGCTTGTCCGTGGCCCTGTAGGTGAAGGTGGCGTTGAACATCTTGGTCTTGATGCCGAACTCCTCGTCGGCGTTGGCGACCTCCTGACACTTAATCCAGTAATCCAGGCTTAGATACTTCATCCAGTACACCTGATTGTCAATGAAACTACCTGAACGGTTTAAATAGCTTACTCTTACATGGCGTTCGATAGTAAATACACCTATTTTCGTAGCCTCGCCCGCCGTGTTAAGCCATAAACCGCTTATCCTTGATGCCCTGAAGGCTGCGCATCAACAAACAGGGTGGTGGGGTCTGCCCCAACCAGTTTTATACCCTAAAGCTCATACTCAAAGGATACAATATGAGAAACCTCCTCAAGGAGAAGCTGAATCGGGGCGAGAACGTCATCGGCACCTTCATCGCGATGGGTCACCCCGACATAACCGAGATACTTAGCCACATGGGCTTCGACTGGCTGCTCATCGACGGAGAGCACAGCCCCATGGGCTTCGAATCCATGGAGCGGATGCTCCAGAGCATGAGCGGCTCCGACTGCACACCCATAGTGAGGCCCCAGTGGAACGATCCCGTAGTCATCAAGCGGGTCCTGGACATCGGCGCCCACGGCATCCTTGTGCCCTGGGTCAACACCCGGGAAGAGGCAGAGGCCGCCGTAAAGGCCTGCAGGTACCCGCCCGAGGGCATCAGGGGCTGGGGGCCCAGGAGGGCAAGTAGGCGGGACCCGGACTACAGGGAGACAGCCAACAAGGAGATACTGGTCACCGTGCAGGTGGAGACCAGGAAGAGCCTGGACAACCTGGACAAGATCATGGCAGTGGAGGGCGTGGACGCCTGCTACGTGGGCCCCTGGGACCTGAGCAACAACCTGGGCTTCAGCGTGCCCCCCAAGTACGATAATCCCAAGTTCGTGGAGGCCTTGGACCACGTCGTCAAGGTGGCCGGGGACCACGGTAAGCCCGCGGGCCTCTACTGCAACGTTGACAACGTGGCCTGGGCCATCGAGAAGGGGTTCAGGTACAACACCGTGGGCAGCGCCGACAGCTTCATGGAGCACGGCGCCAAGGTAGCCCTGGAGAGAGCCGGCCGCTAGGCCCCAAGCCTTCTCACGGCGTCCTTCACCGGGTCAATGTACACGGTGAGCCCGTCGCCCGCCTGCATCCTCACAACACAGTAACCCTCAGGTATCTGGTCCATGGACTCTATGAAGCCGCGGTCTAGCGTGCACCCGAAGGGCCCGCACTCAACTAACTTGATGCTCATCGACGAAGGCTAAGCCGGGTCCGGCTATAAACTGGACCCACATCCCTTGAGCGGGGAGACGGGTGAACCAGGGAAGAGATTAAGTAAAAATATGTGGATATATGGTTGAAGCTGAGGGAGGTCCCACCCCTGTCGGGTTACTCCTTCAGCTTCGCAAGTCTCTCGTTGACGTTCGCCATCTGAGCCTCCAGGTGCTCCTTGACTTTCTCGAGCATCTGGACCTCTTCCTCTACGGACATCACTCCGTGGCATCCGCAGTGGTATGCTCCGTGGCAACCGTGGTGTCTATGCATCATCTTCTTTGCCTCTGTCAGGCTGTGGCTCCGGGAAGTGCCGCCGGTAGTACTCCTCCATGTGGTCGAGGAACCTTTTCCTCCGGAGCATGTACTCCAGCCCCGTCTTCAGGTGCCCTCTGCCTTCGCCGGTGATCTCGTAGATTCTGCGGGTCCGGCCCGCGTCGCTCTCCTCGTGGCTGGACCTGAGCAGCCCGTTCTCCTCCATCCTGTTGAGGATGGTGTATACGGAGCCGGTTTTGAACCGGCCTTCCTTGACCAGGCCCCGCTCCTCCATGGTGGATATGAGCTGGTACCCGTGCATGGGCTCCTCGTTCAGCAGCAACAGCAGAAGGAACTGTATCCAGCCCCTCTCGGGGAGGGGCTGGTGTCTGTGGTGGGCTTCGTGGCATCCTCCAGGGCAGTCACACATACCTAACAGTGTTAAGCATAACAGCGTTAAATATAAGGGTTACTTAACAATGTTAAGTATGACCAGGGTTGAGCCGCCGCAACACCAAGTTCATACAGTTTTATATAGGATCGGCTGCACCTTTTCATGAAACGTTCAGAGTTGAATCGAGTTGGAAGCCAAGGAAGCGCTAGACAAGATACTCATGCCCAAGAGCGTCGCCGTCATAGGAGCCAGCACGGACCCCTTCAAGTGGGGCTACATGCTCCTCAACGCCGTGAAGCAGAGCGGCTTCGAGGGCCCCATCTACCCCATCAATCCCAAGGCAGAGGAGATACTGGGGCTCAAGTGCTACGCCAACGTCAAGGACATCCCCGGGGAGGTAGACATGGCCCTGGTGGTGGTCCCAGCCAAGTTCGTGCCCAGCGTCTTCGGCGACCTCAAGGAGAAGGGCACCAAGGGGGCCGTGGTCATCACCAGCGGCTTCAGTGAGGCCGGTGAGGAGGGAAGGCAGCTCATAGAGCAGATCCTCCAGACGGCCAAGGGCAGCACCAGGTTCATAGGCCCCAACTGCATGGGGGTCACCAGCAGCAAGGCCAAGCTCAGCGCCCTCATGATCCCGTTCTTGCACGAGAGCGGCGAGGTCAGCTTCATCAGCCAGAGCGGCGGATACGGCCTCCAGCTCTACCTCCGCGCCTCGGCCATGGGCGTGGGCGTGGGCAAGTTCATCAGCAGCGGCAACGAGAGCGACCTCAAGGGCTACGAGTACGTCAAGTACTTCGGCGAGGACCCCGAGACCAAGATAATCGCCATGTACATCGAAGGCCTCAAGTCGGGCCGCAACTGGTTCGAGGCAGCCAAGGAAGTATCCAAGAAGAAGCCCATAGTGGTCATCAAGGTGGGCGTCACCGAGGCCGGCAGCAAGGCCGCGGCCAGCCACACGGGCAGCATCGCCGGCAGCGACAAGGTCTACGACGCCGCCTTCAAGCAAGCCGGAGTCATCAGGGCCTACGACGCGGCCGAGATGTTCGACTACGTTAAGGGGCTCCTGTACTGCCCCCTGCCCAAGGGGCTGAACATCGGCATAGTGAGCAACAGCGGCGGTGTGGCCGTGGAGACGGCGGACAGGCTCATCCAGAACGGG
>DATKWY010000167.1:0-6069 GCA_035529295.1 Candidatus Desulfaltia sp.
ATAGAAGGAGGCTTGGCCCGGTTGTACGAGATAGAGCCTCAGTACACCCGGGGTTGGTTGTCCAAGGAGCTAAGTATACACCAGGACTACATCGTATGTGGAGACATAGAGATCTAGTTATTTCTCGCGTTCTTCCGGTCTCTGGATCTCGATCAGGCTCTTAGCTTTACTGTAGTAACGCACCACATTATCTCCCTTCATGGTAAGATCAAACTGGACCTTGGTTCTCTTGTCCTTGATTTCCTCATCGATCTCTGCTATGAGGCCTTGGCCGACCAGACTCCTAAGTATCTCCTGGAGGGGACGCCACGACAGGTTAGCTGCGTACATGATCTGAGTGGGTTTGTTGGAACCGTTCTTGATCTCCGATAACACATCTACGTATATCTCGAAACGGGATCTCCTACTGCTCATTAACCCCCCTCAGATAGTAGATATGATTAATAGTGAACAATATTTAACGATTTTTATATAGATAATTCTTTCACATCAAATTGATGTTATTTTTGATGAGTTGAAGGAGACAGCGATCCTTTTAGTACCTTTTTTACTGATTTTCTTTTATTCAGGCATCGCATCCGGGAAAAAACTGAAACGAACTTGGATGTGTGGGACCCTGCAACATACATCAAGTTAAAAGAAATTAGACGATGAAATTTCTGTACTTCAAAAGGATAGGAATGACACATGACTAGTATAAGTATCCTCAGAAAACGACATGGAATGACGGGTCTTGAGACTGCGATCATCCTTGTGGCGTTCGTCATCACGGCGGCCGCATTCGCCTTCGTCGTGCTGAACATGGGCTTCCTCACAGCCGAGAAGGCCCAGTCAGTCATCAGCGCAGGCATGACCGAGGCCAGCTCATCCATGCTACTGGACAGCGGCATGGTAGGCCAGTTCCAGGACGTATCGGGATCCCAGTCCGGCATCGACCTCATCAAGCTGACCTTCTACATCAAGCTGAGCCAGGGACACGAGCCGATGGACCTCAGCAGCGACAAGCTTGTGGCCACCTACACCAACGCGAGGTGCCACGGGACGCTCTACTCGTCAGCGGTGGCTAACGGGACCATCGTGACCGTTAAGGGTGTGAACAACGATGGGGATCAGCTGCTTGAGACGGGTGAGAAGTTTAAGGTGACCGTGGACTTTACGGCTCTGAGCTACACTGCGGTGGACCCTGCTCAGCTAACGCAGGATGATGTGTATGCGCACCCGTATGAGGAGTTCAGGATCGAGGTTCGTCCAGCGACGGGCGCTGTCTTGACTATTGAGCGTCAGCTTCCGGCGGTCTACAGCACCGTAATGGTGATTGAATAAACCTCTATTCTTCTTCTTTCCCTTTTTATCTTCAACATAGGTGAGAAAAATGTCCCAAATAAAACACGATGGATGCAAGAGCGGCGCCAAAATACTCCATGGATTGAGGTTAGTCACATCAACTCGTAACGAGGCAATTTACGGTCAGACAGTAAACGGTGATCTATAAACCTTTTAATGAAAATCCGGGACGTGAGACTGATGGCTGCGGGCAAGGACTCATTGATGGACCTCAAATCTGAGCTTAACGCGTTAAAGACAGATTTAGACGATGGCCTGCCCGAGGAGGAGCAAGACATGTCCAACGACATGCTGGACCTCAAGAGGCGCATGGACAAGGCCGACCAGGAGATGAGAGCCATGACCGAGGCCATGAAGTCTACGCTGCTGGACGTCCGCGCCCTCATGCAGGACATGGATAATCCCTTCAACATGCTGCGGGACATGGGTGTGGACAAACTCGTCAACAAGGCCGTCGAGACCGTTGAGGACGAGGTTAACAAGCAGAAGCGTGAGGATGCAAAGAAGCGGATGGCTGACGGAGGAAAAGACAGCGGCAGACCTGTTATGGCCCAGTTAGCTGGGTCCGCTACTTCAGCACCCACGTCCGCAGGCCTAAGTGCGCCCACAGGTCAGCCTATGGCTTCACCCCTTCCACAAATGGATCCGCAGTACAGTGCTCACGCTCCTCAAGGAGGGGCGCCTCAGTTTTCTGCGCCAACCTCAGGCTACGGCGGTTCGCAGTCATCTCAAGGACCAGCCTCAGCCCAGAGACCGGAGTCTAGTTACGGCGGAGCTATGTCAAGTATCGAGGAAAATGTCCAGTCTCTCATGAAGAGAGTGACAGTCACAGAGCAAGCCGTGCCCATGATCCTGAAGAGGATGTCAAGAACCGAGGAGGCCGTCGGGGAGCTCAACGACACGGTGCTGGAGCTCATAGATAACTTGAAGGGGGAGCGGCGGAGAACCAGAAGGGAGAGGCCCCGTGAACCTGACAGGTTCTCGTTTGAACCCGGAGCAGACGAGTCAAAGAACACCAGAGAGGTCTACTATGAGGCCTACGTCAGCCTGGTCGCTGACTACCTTGTGTTGAGGTTCGGCGAGAAAGGAGCCGAGGAGATACTCCTGGAGGGCATGTATAAGGGCTGGGCGTCTCCACGCGTCGTGAGAGACATCATGGATCACACCGCCACCAATTACAAGGTCAAGGATAGGCGGAGCCTCCCTCTACCCTTGGGGATAGGGCAGATGAACAGTGACCTGGAGGACAAGATACTCCTCACCTCGTTGCTGAAGAACCTGGATAAACCCGTCGCGGAGTGGACTGAGCCCACACACCTGTTCCTCCTCCTTGCCCTTGTCACGAGAGCGAGAGAGAACAAGATGAACAGGGCTGAGTCATGAGCTTTCTAAACCAACAAGACGAGAACATTCTGAAGCTCAACAACCCTGAGCTGGACAGGAAGATAGGTGGCCTTCCGCTCCCCTCTCTGACCCTCATCGAGGGCACAAACGACTCAGGGAAAAGCGTTCTCGCTCAGCAAATAACCTATGGCGCCCTGAAAGCTGGGAAGAGGGTGATATTCATCACCACTGAGGACACGGCTAAGGGCCTTCTCACCAACATGGAGAGGCTGAACTGGAGCATCACCGACCAGTTCATCATGGGCAGCTTCAAGATCACGGCCCTGAACACGGTCAACATGAAGTGGAACGAGGAGATATCCAAGTACTACCTCATAGCCCTCACCAACTACATCAGGCAGAGGGCCAGCGTCTACGACATAGTGATCCTTGACTCGATTACCCACCTCCTCTCCCACGCCCAGGAGAACGACATCCTGGACTTTTTCAGCACCTGCAGGTTCATAGTGGACCAGCTGGGCCAGACCTTCATAATAACCATCCACCCATACGCCCTACAGAACGAGTTGCTGACGAGAACCAGAGCCTTCTGTGACGGCCACATAGTCCTGGAGATAAGGACCTTCAGAGACCGCACGGCTCTCACCATGAATGTGGCCAAGCTAAAGGGGGCTATCAAGAACGTCAGCGACCTCATAAGCTTCGAGGTGTCCCCCGCCTACGGTATCAAGATTCTGCCCTTCTCAACGGCTAGAGGATAAACACTTATCCCCCGCTTTTGAAAACGGAACATTTCAGCCATCAAAAAGGGCTGAAAAAAATAGAAAATTACTCCAAAATTAAACTCACATTCTACCCAGCCACTGTCATATGAACTGTCCATATCCGAAGGCCGAAGCTGCAAAGAATAAACTAGCCGGCTACAAAGAATCGCTAGAACACCATTCTATAACCCATTTAAAGATTGGAGACGGGACAATAGCAGAAACAACTCCCCGGAACCACATGAGGTTGCTACTTGGAATCCTTTGAGGCTATTGGTAAGAGCTTTGCCGGATACGGCACAGACGCAGAGCTAAGCCTAGAGGGTAAAATAAGCAGGCTCAAAGGGTTTGACGAGAGCTGGGCGCAGCGGGTGAGCAAGAACCCCTACTTCAAGTACTACATGAAGAAGCTCCTCAGCAACGGGTCTGAGGAGCAGCCCCAGCTGGTGGCCACCCTAGGAAGAGACATGGGGGTCATGGATAACCCCAACCTCATCTACCCCGTCGGGGACCCGGTGTTCATCCACATCTTCGTGAGCGGCAAGAACAAGGACATCATCTACAAGCCCATAGAGCCCAGGCTGGTGTACAACCGAGACTGGATACTGGCAGAGGTGGAGAGAAGGATCGCCCTGAACGTGGATGAGACCATCAGCTTCAAGACCCCGGAGGAGAAGACCAATTACCTACACGAGCTACTCACCACCTTTGTGCGGGTCGAGAAAGGCTACAAACCCAGAACCATGACCCAGGAGGAAAACGGTGAGGAAGAGAACAAGGGGTTTATGTCCAGACTCAAGAAGAGGGACCAGAACGAGATCGTCCTGGACCCCCTAAGCTACGAGATGCTCAGGTACGAGGTATACTGCGAGAAGGTGGGCTCCAGCATCCTTGAGCCCTTCATCAGGGACATCTACATAGAGGACATCCACTGCAGCGGTATGGGCCCCATCTTCATAGACCACAAGATATTCAAGACCATGGAGACCACCATCAAGCTCGAGGACTCTGAGGAGCTGGACCACTTCGCCCTCAAACTCAGCGAGATCGTGGGCAAGCCCGCCTCACACCGCGAGCCCATAGTGGACGCCAAGATGCCTGACGGCTCAAGGCTGAACCTCGTCTACGGCGAGGACGTGTCCACCAGGGGCAGCAACTTCACCATCCGTAAGTTCGCAACAAGCCCCCTGAGCATAACCCAGATCATCAAGTGGGGCACCATGAGCAGCCTGTGCGCCGCCTACATGTGGATGCTCCTGGAGAACAAGATGAGCCTCTGGATATGCGGGGAGACGGCCTCAGGCAAGACCACCACCCTCTCAGCCCTCATGATGTTCATGCCCCGCGACAATAAGATCGTCAGCATCGAGGAAGTCCCCGAGGTCCACATACCCCACAAGAACTGGATAAGGGAAGTGGTGAGGGACACAGCCCACGCGGGCAGCGAGGAGGGCGTCACCATGTTCGTCCTGTTAAAGGCCGCCCTGAGGCAGAGGCCCACATACATCATCGTAGGTGAGGTCAGAGGCGCCGAGGGCAACATCGCCTTCCAGGCCATGCAGACGGGCCACCCCAGCATCGCCACCTTCCACGCGGCCTCCGTCGGGAAACTGGTGCAGAGGCTCACCAACTACCCCATCAACGTGCCCAAGACCCACGTGGACAACCTCAACGCGGCCCTCTTCCAGAGCGCCGTCCACGACTACGAGACGGGCAAGTATAAGCGTCGCGTCGTAAGCGTTAACGAGATCCTGGGCTACGAGCCCGCCGACCAGGCCTTCAGCTTCGTGGAGGTGTTCAGCTTCGAGCCCTCAACGGACAAGATCATCTTCAGGGGCCTGGGCACCAGCTACCTCCTGGACAACAAGATAGCCATCATGAAGGGCTACACGGGTATTGACATCAGGAAGATCTACGACGAGCTCTACATGCGGGCCGAGATCCTCGAGTACATGATAGCCCTGGGCATCCTGGAGTACGACGACGTCATGGAGAACCTTCTCTACGTCCAGGGCGTGGGCATACAGAAAGCCCACTCCAAGCTGAGGAGGATGGCCTTGACCAAGTTCGGCCAGGGCATCGAGGCCGAGATCAAGAAGAAGGTGAGCAACACGGAATGATGGCCAGGCTGAAGACCCTTAAAGTGCCCAAGTTCCTGGAGGGCCTCAGTAAAGGGGATAAGATAGACTTCGAGTTCCCCTTCTTCATCCTCTACCTACGCTCAATAACGTCGGGCACCATATCCAGGGTCCTCATGCTTCAGGTGGCCTCGGAGAAGCTCATCTTCAGCAGCATAAGGCCCTACATGGTTAAGATTCTCAATCTCATGAGCCAGTGGAGGTACCCTCAGGCCAAGGCCACGGAGATCATGAGCAGCCAGGCGCCCACCAAGGACTTTAAAGACTTCCTTTTCAAGTTCAGCCAGAGCATAGCCTCAGGCGAGCCCGTCAACCAGTTCATCGACAACTACCACACAAACTACATGGCCGAGTTCGAGGCCACGCGGCTGCAGTCCATGACCCGGTTGAAGATACTGAGCGACGCCTACGTACCCATGATAAGCATAACCCTCTTCATGACCACCACGATGCTAATCTCGTCCATCTTCTACGACGCC
>DATKWY010000168.1:0-16468 GCA_035529295.1 Candidatus Desulfaltia sp.
TACATAGCTGACCGCCGTCACATCTCGTGGCTCTACCAGTCTAGGTTGGCGGCAGAGAACGAGTACAAGGCTCTTAAAACCATGTATGAGGCAGGGGTTTCCGTGCCCCAGCCATTTGAGCAGAACAGGCACGCCGTCGTCATGGGGTACCTAGAAGCCGTGCAGCTCTCAGACGTCATCGAGATAGATGAGCCAGAAGAGCTCCTCATGGACATCCTGGGCAACGTGAGGCTCGCCTACAGAGCCGGCGTCATCCACACGGACCTCAGCGAGTACAACGTCATGGTCAACCAGGAGGGCCGAGTATGGATCATTGATTGGCCCCAGTACACCGCCTCAGACCACCCCAACGCGGGAGACATTCTTACTCGGGACGTGGGTAACGTGGTCTATTACTTCCAGCGCAAATACAATACAAGCATGACCGTTGAAGAGGCTCTTGAATACGTGAAGGAGAGGAGCTAGAGGATTTTGATTATCTTTTTTGGTGTGCTGTAGTCATAGGCTTCGGGGCGGTTATCTCGTCTAATGATAAAAATATTCGCCATTAATTGATGCTCCCTACCTTTTTTCATATGCGCTCCGGGGCCTCGTTTGGGCTGATCCTTTTCTCTGTGTGTGTGCGTGTGGGGGAGGGGGGTGTAGTCGTCGTCGCCGCGGTTTTGCGCATAGGATTCTCCGCTACGCCTTGTTGGGTGTGCTGATTGGACCGTGTTTCTGCGTAGAATGAGATGGTAAAGGCGTGTTTCCTGGCCTGCTTTTGGCCTTGGGTGGCCGTTTCCGGTTTTGTTGCTCTACCCCCTCCCTCTCTCCATTGTCCGGGTGGGGGGCAGGGCCTACAGTTTTCAGTGGTGTGGCTTATACCGTCCTACATGGTATAAGGCGGAAAAAAAATTCCATCTTCTGCTTCAATCTTTTTCTTCTGTGAGGCGTCTCCTCATTCTCGGCTCCGGAGCCCAGAAAACATGGTTAGTAAAAAAACTCGCTAGTCGCTCAGAGTCATTTTGACGTCCAGGGCGCTCACACCTTTACCCTTGTCGTAGACGAGTATGGGGTTTATGTCCAGATCCTTCAATTCAGGCAGGTCCCAGACCATTAACCCGATCCTCAGTATGGCGTCCCTCAGGGCGTCTATATCCGCCGGGGCCTGACCCCTCACGCCCTTGAGCAGGGCGTAGCTGCGGGTCTCCTCCATCATCTCCTGGGCCTCCCTCTCATTGACGGGGGCCAGCCTGAAGCTCACGTCCTTGAGGAAGTTGACGTAGATGCCGCCCAAGCCGAACATGATCATGGGCCCAAACTGGGGGTCCCTGCTCATACCTATGATCATCTCCCTGCCCCTGGGCACCATCTTGTCCACTGTGATCCCGTATATCTTGGCCAGGGGCTGGGATTTCCTGCTCTTCCTCATGATCTCCTCGAAGGCGATGCGCACCATCTCCGGGTTGGTGAGGTTCAGCTCCACGCCGCCGATATCCGTCTTGTGCATTATGTCCGGGCTTACCACCTTCATGACCACAGGGTAGCCGATCTCCTCGGCGTGCCTCACGGCCTCCTCAGCCGTCTCGGCTAGCTTGCTGCCGGGCGCGTTAACGCCGTAGGCCTCCACCACCTCGATGGCCTCGTGGGGGAACAGCACCTTCCTGCCGTCCTTTTTCACCACAGCGAATATCTTCCTAGCCTTCTCCCTGTCTATGTCCTTGAACTCTGGGGAGCTCAGAGGAGGCAGGTTAAGGTGCCTGACGTACTGGTACAGGGCGCCGAGGGTCTTGATGCCTTTCTCGGGGAAGTTGAAGCAAGGAACGCCGTTGTCCTTCAGGTACTCAGCCGCCTCGGTGACCCAGCCGCCGCCCATGAACACGGCTATCACGGGCTTCTCGGGGTGCTTCCTAGACGACTCCACCACATTTTTAGCGGTTGCGAGGCTGTCAGTCATGGCCTGCGGTGTGAGAAGCACCACAACCGAGTGGACGCCCGGGTCCTTCAACGTTGTCTCCACGGCCACCGCGTACCTGTCAGGTAACGCGTCCCCCAGGATGTCTATGGGGTTGCCGGTGGCAGCCGCAGCGGGCAGGCTCTTCTTGAGCTCCGCCCTCGTCTCGTCGGAGAGCTTGGCCATCTTGAGGCCCAGCTTCTCGATGAGGTCAGTGGATAAGATGCCTGGGCCTCCCGCGTTGGTGACTATGGCGATGCCCTCGTCCTTGGGCAGAGGCTGCTCCGTGAATGCCACCGCGTAGTTGAACAGGTCCTCCATGCTCTCAGTGAGGATTACCCCGGCCTTGTCGAAGGCTTTCTGGTAGGCCAGGAAGCTGCCCACAAGGGCACCCGTATGGCTGCCTGCGGCCTTGGCGCCCGCGCTGCTGGTCCCCCCCTTCACAACCATCACGGGCTTCCTCTGGACTACCCTCTCAGCCACCTCCAGGAACCTGCGGCCCCGCTCAATGCTCTCAAGATACAGCAGTATTACCTTGATGTCCGGGTCCTCAGCCATGGCCTCGATGAAATCCACCTCGTCCAGGTCCGCCTTGTTCCCCAGGCTGATGATGCTGCCGAAGCCGATCTCCTCCGCGATGATCCAGTCCAGGATAGCTGTGCCCAGTGCGCCGCTCTGAGTTATGAAGCCTATGCTGCCCTTGTTGGGGAGCGTGGACGCGAAGCTGAGGTCAAAGGGCACATGGGTGTTGACAGCCCCCAGACAGTTGGGTCCTTGAATCCTCATGCCGTACTTTCGGGCCATCTGAACGAGCTTCTTCTCCAGCTCCGCCCCTTCGTGGCCCGTCTCTTTGAAGCCCGCCGAGATGATGATGAGGGCTTTGACGCCCTTCTGGCCGCACTCCTCCACCTCCTCCAGGACGAACAGGGAAGGGATGGCTATGACAGCCAACTCGACTTCACCCGGCACATCGCTGATGGTCTTGTACGACTTCCTGCCCAGAATGTCGTCCCCTTTGACATTGATGAGATAAACATGGCCCGGGTAGCCGCTTTTCAGCAGGTTGTTGGCGAGAACGTATCCGACCTTCCCTGGGGTGCTGGAGGCACCGATGATGGCCACTGATTTCGGCTTAAATATCGCGTCCAGCTTCAAACATCAGACACCTTTGAGACTTGACAGAAATAAACTATTACAATAAAAACTTTGACTAAGAAAAGGGCTGCGGATAATTTTAGTATATACGCCTTATTATTTCCGCTGGGAAAAATTGAAGTGGGGACACATACCATGAATATTGAACCTAATTGTCAACGGATAAGAAGTCCTTTAAGGACCTGGAAAAAAAAGTCCTGGACGCCGGCCTTTGCGTCGCCTGCGGTACGTGTGTGGCTGCCTGCCCCGTGAATGTAACGGAGCTTGAAGCAGGTAAGCCAAGGCTCGTGGGGAACTGCATCGAGTGTGGCCTATGCTACAGGAACTGCCCTCGAACCGATTTCGATGAAGCTGGGATGGATCAGACCCTCTTCGGAAGGAGCAGGGATAGCAAAGAACTGCTAACAGGAGTCTACAAATCAGTTTTCGCGGCTAAAACTAAAAGCAGCGCTGTGCAAGGAAAGGCTCAGGATGGAGGAGTCGTCACATCTCTGCTGATCCAGTTCATTGAGGATGGGGGCGACGGAGTCATAGTGGCCGGGCTAGAGCCCGACAAGGTGTGGGTCCCAAGACCGGTGGTAGCTAGGAGCAGCCAGGAGGTAATAGCCTCGGCTGGCACCAAGTACACTGTCAGCCCAACGCTTCTAGGCGTCAAGGAGGCCGTGAAGGACCAGGGTCTAAAGAAAGTAGCCGTCGTAGGGACACCATGCCAGATCAGGGGGCTCTCGCGCCTCACCCAAGGCCAGCACAGGAACAAGAAGTTCACAGACGCCGTAGCCCTAAAGGTGGGGCTCTTCTGCATGGAGACCTTCAGCTACGACGACTGGGTCCAGTACCTGAAAGATGAGGGCGTGGACCCCGGTAAGGTAACCAAGTTCGAGATCAAGAGCGGCAGGTTCTACGCCTTGGCCGGGGAGGAAACGCTCCACAGGGCCAAGCTGGGCAAGGTGAAGAAGCTCATACGGCCCTGCTGCCACGTCTGCGAGGACTTCACAAGCGAGTACGCCGACGTCTCAGTGGGTAACGTGGGGAGCCCGGATGGCTGGTCCACGGTCATAGTGCGGACCGAGAGAGGCGGGAAAGCCTTCAACGCGGCGGTGGCCTCGGGCATGGTGGAGGCGCAGCCGATCGAGGGCTTCGACCTGGGGGAGACCCTCGTCCACAGGCTGGCCAAGATGAAGAAGGAGAAAGAGGGCTCAGACGAGTAGACCTCGCTCCCCCGCCACCTTGACCAGCATGTCCAACATGTTTCGTGGTAGAGGCTCGGGCTCACCCACCAGCATGACGTGATACTGTAGCTCAGCCAGAGACTCCACGACTCTGGCGTTGTTAGCGGCCTCCTCGATTGTTTTCCCCATAGCAGTTACACCGTGGTGAGGCATCAGGCAAGCCACGTGCTCCCTCATGGCCTCCACGAGGTTGTCCGCCAGCTCTTCTGTTCCGAGTGGCGCGAACCTGGAGAGAGGTATCCCCTTGGCGAGGGCGGGCGCCGAGAAAAGATCCATGCCCATGGGCACTAATTCCTTACCGAGTATGGACATTATTGTGCTGTACTTAGGGTGAACGTGGACAACGCTACCAGCCTGAGGCCGAAGCAGGTACAGACGCGTATGGAAAGGAGTCTCAATGCTGGGCTTGCCCGCCCCCTCCAGCACCTCCCTGGACTCTATATCCACCACGATGAAGTGCTCAGGCTCCAGGTCGCAGAACCTGTACCCGGAAGGCTTGATGAGGCAGCGGCTTGTGCCGGGGACCCTGGCGCTGATGTTGCCTGATGCGCCATGGGTGAGACCCTCCGCGTATAGGCTTCTCCCCGCCTGGGCTAGCCTGACCCTCAGCTCTTCATCGTCGGGCAAAGCATACACTGGTATCTGAGGTACTGCCCTTTGCTTAAAGCATTCCGAGGACGAAACTTGCACAAGCTCCGCTGTTTGCTCTCGTTGAAATAAGAAAAAGGGTTAAGATTTCTTGATGGCGCCGAAGTAGACGGCTACGCCCACCGAGGCGATGGCCACGACCACCGATGCGTACATCATCATTCGAGTTGTGCCCAAGTTTCTGCCAAGATCTTCGTAGTCATCGAAGAGGTCATCGTAATCATTTTGTAGCTTCTGGTAATTGGAGCTGGTGCCGATCTGCGACTGAAGGGTTGCGTAGTCGGTCTGTAGCTGCTGTAGCTGTAGGGTTTGCTGCTGGTTCTGGGACTTGAGGAGATTGTTTTCGCTTTGTATGGTTTCAATCTGTGAAACAGCGGTGGATAGACTTTGAAGTATTGACTCGTAGTCGATTATTTGGAACTGGGCTGACGTTTCCTCTTTGCGATCGATCAATAGTTTAACAGTCCAGACTCCTAGTTTGTCCTTCGCAGTCGTCTCAGCTACGTTGATGGAGTCGAAGACGATTCCCCAGTTCTCACCAGTCTTAGTAACCAGGGCCACCTCCTGTTGTCTGAATTGTGCTCCAGTTGGGTCATACCATGCCATACGATATTCGACCCCCGTGGATGGCTCATTTATTTTAATCCATAGGCCTATTTTCTCGCTGTAAGTAAACACAGTGCTACCTACCCCTACTGGCTGCAGTGTTGTTATGTCGTACCGGTAGCAGAATTCTCCGTCCGCTATGGTGAAGGCTTTTGCCTGGGGTGTTGCTGCAAGTGTTATGGTGAAGATCATTAAAGCTAATAATATCGGTCTCGTTGACTTCATGGTTTCTTATGTTATCTCTGGTTTTATAAAGTTACTTTCAAATCATGAGATTAACCTGCGTTTCGTGTAGGCAGATCGCACAATAAAAGCCATGGATTTAGCCTAACCCCACAAAACCAGAACAGGCTACTGGAATCCACTCTACCTGTATCAGCTAAAAACGATCAAAATATCGGTGAATAATTAGACGGTGTTTAAAATCCCGCGTCACCCGACATGCGCTTTCACACAGTCCAGGATACGTCCGGCTACCTCCCGCTTGCTCATGATGTCAAGGTGCGTAACACTCCGCGCACCGTCAACAATGAACACCTCGTTGGTCTCGGTGCCGAACCCGACCCCCTTCCGGGCCACGTCGTTGGCAACGATCAGGTCCATGCCCGCCCCCTTGAGCCGCTTGTACGCTCTGTCGATGAGCTCCTCGTCAGATACACCGTACTCGGCCTTGAACCCCACCAGGTAAACCTCGGGATCAACCTTCTTGACATTCTCAACCACTTTAGGCAGGGGCTTAAGCAGTAGAGCCCACTCATTCTTGCCTGAGGGCGTCTTCTCCATCTTCCGGTCCGCTGCCCCGTAGTCAGCCGCAGCGGCGGAGAGGATGGCCGCGTGGTACTTCTCGGATTTCAGCTCACCTACCACGGCGTCCAGCATCTCCTCGGTGGTCTCTATGGGGATTACTTTGGCTCCCCGGGGTGGCTTAGCTGAAGCCGGCCCATACACCATGGTGACCTCGGCTCCTCTGGCTAAGGCGTTCTCAGCGATGGCTACCCCCATCTTCCCTGAGCTTGGGTTGGTGATGTACCTGAAGGCGTCCAGATACGACCTCGTCGGACCAGCCGTGATGAGGATTCTCTTTCCAACCAGGTCTCTCTCAACTGTGAGCCTGTCCACCACGGCTTGAACTATCTCCTCTGTGTCGGGGATCTTGGCTTTCCCCTCTTCCATCCTGGGCATGAGTACGACGACGCCTATGCGCCTCAGCTTCTCGATGTTCTCCAGGACTATGGTGTGCTTGTACATGCTGGCGTGCATGGCCGGTGCTATGATGACGGGTATGCCTGCGCCTATGCCTGTGGTGAGGGTAGTGGTGACGGGCGTGTCGTCTATGCCGGCCGCCACCTTCCCTATGGTGTTGGCTGTGCTGGGGGCAACTAGTATGAGGTCGGCTCGGTTCTGGTGCTCCCCCGCGTAGGTGACGTGCTCTATCTGGCCTGTGAGCTCTGTGACCACGGGGTTGCCTGTGGCCCACTCCACCATGTCGGGGTGGACTATCTGCTGGGCCGCCTTGGTCATGACGGCGTAGACGTCTGCGCCCCTTCTCATGAGCTCCCTGGCCACCTCTGTGCTCTTGATGGCCGCCACGCTGCCCGTGATGCATAGAATGATCTTCTTGCCTTGAAGCTCCTTGGACCTGGACCCGATTATCTCCTTGGACGTGTGCTCCCCGAAAGCCAAATGGGTTGCCTCGCATGTGGGCAGTAATACAGGTTTTTAAGCTTTAAGTAGGAGAAAACAGGTGGCCGCTAATGTTCCTCGAGCTTTTCCTCGATCTCGTCCAGGCGCTCGTGGATGGCCTCAATGGTCTCCTCCAGGGACTCCATCCGGTCCACCAGCGCCAGTATCTCTTTCTCAAGGTCTTCTACTTTGCGTTCAAGGCTCAATATTGGATCGTTAGAGGTTCGTTCCAGTCTCTTTATAAATTTGTCGAAGCTCGCCGGGCCTTACCCAGCATCTCCATGTACCAGCGGCTGTCAGCATCGATGTACTCCTTGACGTCTATGGTCATGGGTTCTCCGTCGTCTTTGAGGACCACCACTTCCTTGATCTGGCTGTTGATGATCTTGCGCTGGCACCTCTGGCATGGCAGCGCCATGGTGTACTTGCCGTCTGCGTCTAGACCCGCGATGTACAGGGTGGCGTCCATGCGGTCGGCCCTGTTGCTGTTGATTATGGCGTTCTCCTCGGCGTGAACCGCGGGGCAGTAGTCGTATGCTTGTCCTTTGGGTGAGTCCATGAGGTCCTTTATGCACCCAGCCTCGTGGCAGTTGAGGACGCCGCGGGCGTTGCCGTTGTAGCCGGTTCCCACGATGGTGTTGTCCTTCACTATGACGGCTCCGAACCTGCGGCGGAGGCAGGTGCTGCGGGCCGCCACGCTGAGGGCTATATTGAGGAAGTACATGGTCTTGTCGGGGCGTTCCATGCCGTATCATCGGGCTCCACGGCTTTAATGGTTTTCCGGGGGGAACCTTATTCTTTTGGCTCGGCGTCATGGTACTTGGCGGGCGATGATTTGTTTGCCCCTCTGACCTGTGATGAGGATCTTGAGTAAGGAGCCCGCCACCCTCGATAGCTTCTTATCTTCATAGGTGTGGGTGGAATTGGTGAAACAAGTATGCCATGGGTAACCATTCAGTGGTATAAGGGAAGAGACTATGAGACCAAGAAGAAGGTCATGAAGCTGGTGACGGAAGCCGTCTGCCAGGGCTGCGGGTGCAAGCCTGAGGCCGTTTCCGTGGTCTTCGTAGACGTGGACAAGAGAGATTGGGGGAACGCCGGGGTCCCGGCCTCAGAGAAGTAGCCTAGTCCCGTAGGCTCCGCTCAAGCTCTTTTATCACTGTTTCTTTTCCGACGAGTTCCACGTAGGGTCCGAACCTGGGTCCCTGGGGCCTGCCTATTAGTATCTGGTAGACTAGGGGGAAGACGTCTCTAGGCTTCATGCTCATGGCCTTGGATACGTCGAAGATGACGGCCTGGTACTCTTCAAGGTTCTCCGCCTCTCTGAGCCTCTCAGCGACGGCCCGTATAGCTGCCCGCCGTGCATCGTTAAGCTCTACTTTCTCGGGCTCGTCCTCCGAGAAGTCCTGCACCCAGTTCAGGGCCCGGGACACTCGTTCACCTAGGCCGTTGCTGGTCTCCTTGAGGTACTGGTACTCCTCGAGTTTTGCTTTGATGAACTCGGCCTCGGCGCCCTTAGGTGCCACCCTGGCCAGCTTCACCATGAGGTTGAAGGGGGCGTGGATTTGAGGCTCCGTCGGCGGCTTCAGGAGGTGCGCGTACTCGTAGAGCCCTGTCTGCTTGTAGTGCTCTAGGTCGTCGCCCACCTTCTTCTTGCCGAAGTAGATGTCCTCCAGGTCGTCCAGCTCATCCATGTGGACGGGTATGTCCTCCACGCTGCCGCTCTTGGTGCCCACGAAGCGTTTGTATATGAGGAGGTTGAGGCTCTCCTTGCTGCCGTACCTGTACCACACCTGGGGGGTGAACACGTTGCCGGCGGACTTGCTTATCTTCTTGCCGCCGCGGTCCAGGAACATCTCGTACTGGACATGCATGGGGGGCTCCCACTTGAATATCTCGCGGCATATCCTGTCGTTGACCCTGACGCTGTCTGCTATGTCCTTGCCGTAGGCCTCGAACCTGATGTCCAGGGCGTGCCACCTGGCCGCGAACTCCACCTTCCAGCTGAGCTTGCCGTTACCGCTGGTGACCTCAACCTCGCCTTTGTGGCCGCAGCCTTCCAGCCACCGGCCTTTGACCTCCATGCCGCGGCACTCGTAGGTGATAGTGTGGGTGGATTTCTTGTACTCTAAGGCATGGGTTGTGTAGATCCTGCCGCAGTTCTCGCAGACCACGAAGTAGGGTAGGACCTCCGTGTACTTCTCCTGCCCTATCTCCTCCTCGATGATCCTGCCGATGCGCTCACGGTTGTCCATGATGGTGACGATCTCCTCGTTGAGAAGACCGTCCCTGTAGACCTTGTAGCCGCTCATGTCCACGTACTCTACGCCGTTGACGTTGAGAGCCTCCTTGAGGAGGCTGACCATGTGCTGGCCGAAGCTGGAGTGGCAGCCGCCGAAGGGATCCGGGATGGTGGACACCGAGTAGCCGAGCCACTTCTCCAGCTCGTCGGGGAGACCCGCCGGTACCTTCCGTAGGCCGTCCTTGTCGTCTGCGAAGGCCAGGTACTCGCTCTGGTAGCCTATGTTGCGTAGGGCCAGGGTTATGGCGTAGTTGCGCATGGCGTCCGCGAGGCTTCCTATATGGGGGAATCCTGAGGCCCCTAGGCCGCTCTCTGTGCGCAGGAGGCTTAGGTCGCGGCCCAGCTTCTTCTCGCGCTCCACTAGCTCCTCTGCCGCTTTGTCGTACCAGGTTCCTCTTCCTATGATCTTGGGGTTGTTAATGGGCCGCAGATCCACGTTTATCGCCTCAGTTAGGGTACCTATGCGCGGATAGAGAAAAGAGTTACCGTTACCTGCGATCACACTTTTAGTAGGGGTCCGTGTACTGTGATTCTATGGTTAGGAAGAGGGACGCGCCCTTCACATCGTTCCTGGTGGCGTCGTGCTCAGTGATCTTCCTAGTCAGCCTGTACGCGTCAGAGGGGTGGTTCTACGGCCTGATACTGAGGTATGGGGTGGTTCCGTCGCTGCTGCTGAGTGGGCGTAACCCGCTGAGCCTGTTGACTCACATGTTTTTTCACGCCGGGTTTCAGCATCTGGTGACCAACATGTTTGTGCTGTTGAGCGTGGGCAGGGCAGTGGAGCGGGAGATAGGCACAGGAAAGTTCAGCGCGATCTACCTTGGCTCGGGGGTGCTCGCCGGCCTCGCCCACGCGGGGGTGAACCCAAGGTCCAGCATCCCGGTAATCGGGGCATCTGGAGCCATCTTCGGCCTGATAGCTGTGCTCCTGTTGCTGATGCCCTTCGAGATAACCACCGCCATGATCATACCATTGCCCGGTGTAGCCGTGGGAGTCATGCTCCTCATTATCGAGGTTTTCTCCCTGCTCATGAACCCGGGCTCGGAGGTAGCTCACGACATCCACCTGTACGGCTTCTTCTTCGGCGGCATCGCGGCCTTCACGGTGGACTACGATAGGGCTCTGAGGGGCATGGCAATCGCCGTGGTTACACTGCTCGCCTTGTACATGTGGGCGGTCTACTTTAACGGCCTAACTTTTTGATGGCTGCGAGGGCCTGCGGCAGCTCAGCTAGGCTGTCGATGATGACGTCTATCCCCGCTTCCTTCACTCTGTCTAGCCTAGTGAAGTACACGGGGATGGCTATAGTGTAGGAGCCCAGGGCTTTTCCGGCCATGACGTCCTTGTGGCTATCACCGACAATGACGCTGTTCTCTGGTTTAGCCCCCAGCTGTTCATAGCAGGCCTTGAGCTGGTCAGGTGAGGGTTTCATCCTGTGGGCCGTGCTTCTCCCTATGACCGCGTCGAAGTAGTGGCTCAGGCTCTGGGCCTTCAAGGCTTGCTCGGCTGTTGCCTGGGAGTTTGAGGTGCATATGCCCATGGGCACTTCCTGATCTTTCACCCAGTTCAACGCGTCTAGGCACCCGGGCATCAAGGTGCATCCGGTGACTCCTTTCTCCTCGTGCGCGTGTAGTATGTTATACGCCTCAATCTGGATGCTGTTGGCCTTCTCTGCGCCGAGTTTTTTGATGTTTATCTCCCACATCTCGTCCAGCATGCCGAAGAGACCCCTACCGCTGCACGCCTCCACGTCCAGTGGGCTGCACCCGAGGTCAGTGTAAGCCTCAGCTATCTCGATGTGGGCCTTTCTCCACTCCACGTGCTCGCCCAGGTTGATGAGGGTGGCGTCCAGGTCGAAGACCACGGAGTCTATGTTGAGAGGCAAGACGAAGATGTATGCTCATCAACCTATTTAGGGTGTATCCATGCTCCAGTTCACTGAACCTTTTCAGTATTATAGATTCACAATCCCTTTTAACGGAGCCCCGGGGATGAGACCAGCCGGCCTTTGACTGGAGGATGATGCACCTGGACGTAGGCGACTACAGGGTTCTCCTAGTGGAGGACAATGTGAACGACGCCAAGATAATCAAACGGTACTTCCAGAGGCACGGCCAATCCATCGTCCTAGACTACGCACCCTCGGCGGACCAGTGCTACCGCATGCTCATCGAGCGGGCCTACGACCTCATACTCTTGGACCTCAACCTACCTGACGGTAACGGCCTCGAGGTACTGCGGGAGCTTCGGGAGCTGGATATCCCCGCCCCCATCATCATAGTGACGGGAGAGGATGACCCGGCTCTCGTGGTCAAGGCTAAGGATCGTGGGGCAGACGACTTCGTCTACAAGACGGCTGATGATCTGGGTAAACTACCTGAGCTCGCCTTGAGACACATAAACGAGTTCCAGGAGACCTTCATAAGGAGCCGTCAGTACAAGGA
Source organism: Candidatus Desulfaltia sp. (assembly GCA_035529295.1). Classification (GTDB taxonomy): domain Archaea; phylum Thermoproteota; class Bathyarchaeia; order TCS64; family TCS64; genus RBG-16-57-9. Next base: position 12,001 of record DATKWY010000168.1, read on the forward strand.
AAAAAGGTACGAGCTCTACAGGAGCAGACCGATCCACGACCTACTCAAGACCATGCACACGAGGAACCTGAGGTACGTGGCCCCTGTCTCTCGGACGAGTCACGGGTTCAGCCTGGACAGGGTGCCTGGCCTTGCCACAGGCGAAAAACTACAGAAGATCCTCAACCTCCTGACCCATTATCGAATACTGTTCAAGACGGCTGTGGGCATGAGGATGATTTGCCCTGAGTGCGGCTACGAGGACGTGACGCCTGTGTTCATGTGCCCGAACTGCAGCAGCGAGATCTTCGAGAGACGCACGCGGGGAGTTTTCCAGTGTAAGGGGCTCTGCGGCAAGAGGTTTACCGAAATGAGAACCGTCTTCGGGTGTAACAAGTGCAGCGCCAGGTTTAGCGAGGCTGACGCGTATTTTCAGGCCAGCTACATCTACTCCTTGAACGAGGACCTCAAACCCGAGGTGGCTGAAGCTGTGAGCGAGTTTGAGACCTCCTTCTTCGGTAAACCCGAGGTCATCAACGTGCCTGCATGAGAAGTGGAGCCCCGGGCGGGATTTGGACCCGCGATCTCTTGCTGTTTGGCCCAACAGCATGTGCCTGGGATACCAAGCAAGCGCTTTGCCAGGCTAAGCTACCGGGGCACGGTTTGCACCACTAGGATTCCGCATCATGTTTTTTAATCTTGTCCTTAAAATGTTGTCTTCGGTTACACACAAATTATCATTTACTAATCCATTTATTGAGTGGACATTAAGGTGTTACCTCGTAAATGGAATAAAGGTGTATGGAGACGCGGAAATGAAAAGAGCCTGTTTTAAGCGCTCTTTGAAAACGGTTTCCAACACACAACCCACTTTTACTGACCTCTCTAGAAATAAATTTGGGGTAAAACGCCAAATATTTATATACTCAGAAATTAATTATTTTGGTGGTCTGAATGGATATGATGGCGGTTAACAGGCAGCGATCGGATCACATAAGCCGGCTCGTCCAGGCCACTGTATCTGACGCCACCCGTAGAAACCGTAAAGTGGATACAGTGGACCCTATCCTGAGGGTGGGTAAAACGCTTTACCCCACCATGCCGCACAGGGAGCTCCTGGAGTACGCCCAGACGGCCCTAAGGATCATACTCACCGAGCCCCAGACCCCCACCCACCAGACGACCCTTCTAGCTCACATGTAGGCCGGCAAGCTGATAGACCTTCATCATGTTCTCCTCGTTGCTTCTTCTCTCATCCACGGGAGTCTCCATAATGAGGGGCGCCTCCCCAAGCCTTGACCTCAGGATGTTTCTGAAACCGTCCTCACCGATCTCGCCTAGCCCGATGTGCTCGTGCCTATCTATCCTTGAGCCCCTCATGCCCTTGGAGTCATTCAGGTGGACGAGGCGCAGGTTCCCTAGCCCGATGATCTCGTCGAACTCGTTCATGGTCGCCTCGACGCCTGTTTCCGATTTCACGTCGTAGCCTCTTGCATGGGCATGGCAAGTATCAAAGCATACTCCGAGTCTCAGATTTTCCGTCATATCCATAATGTCTCTGAGTTCATGGAAGGTCGAGCCGACCTCGTTTCTCTTGCCCGAGGTGTTCTCTAGGAGAATCATCGGGCTGCCTGAATCTAGGTGACTGAACGCCTGGGCGATCCTTTCCACACCAGCCTTGTGTCCAGACCCCAGCGTACTTCCCAGGTGGGTGACCAGGTAGGGGATGTCCAGCAATCTACACCTCTCCGCCTCAACCAGCAGGCTTTCAACGGATTTTCCGTAAATGTCCTCCCTGGGGCTGGACAGGTTTGGGAGGTAGGGCATGTGGCTGAAGACTGGGTTGATCCCTGAGCCTCTTAGCTTGGACTTGAAGGCCTGGGCCTCGTCATCCCCGATTTCTCTGTACTTCCACATCCTGGGGCTCCTGGTGAACAGTTGGAACGTGGAGCATCTCAGCTCCTTGGCCCGGTCCACTGATCTGTCAAGGCCGCCCTCTATGGAGACGTGGAAGCCCAGCTTCATGGACTTACAATACTACTCTGATCTAGAAAATGTTTTGAAAAAGGGGGGTTAGGCGTACTTCTTCACGGCCGCCTCGAGGATGTCCATACCAGTGCTGAGGTACTCGTCCTCGATGGTGAGCGGCGGGTGGAGCCGTATCGCGTTGTTGTAGAGGCCCGCCTTAAGGGTCATGAGTCCCTTCTGGAGGCACTCCTTCATGATCTTGCTGCTGGTGTCCGGGTCAGGCTTCTTGCTCTTCCTGTCCGAGACGAACTCCATGGCCAGCATGGGGCCTAGGCCGCGTACGTCGCCTATCTTATCGTATTTGCCGTGCATTTCGTCCAGGCGCTTCCTCAGCTTCTTGCCCATGGCCGCCGCCTTCTCTGGGATCTTCTCCCTCTCCATGATCTCTATGACCTTGAGGGCCGTGGCGCAGGCTATGGGGTTGCCCCCGTAGGTGCCGCCCAGGCTGCCAGGGTAGATGTCCTTCATGAGCTCGTCCTTGGCCACCACAGCGCTGAGGGGCAGCCCGTTGGCGATGGCCTTAGCCAGGACCATGACGTCGGGCTCGACTCCGTAGTGCTCTATGGCCCACATCTTGCCCGTGCGGCCGAACCCGGTCTGCACCTCGTCCATGATGAGCTTGATGCCGTGCTCGTCGGCCAGCTTCTTCAGCTCCTTGAAGTAGTCTAGGGGCGGAGCGATGAAGCCTCCCTCGCCCTGTACCGGCTCGGCGACGATGGCGCCCACCGTGGCGGGGTCCACCTGGGTCTTGAAGAGGCTCTTCTCTATGTGGTGGACGCAGGCCAGGCCGCACGCGGGGTACTCCTGGTGGAATGGGCACCTGTAGCAGTAGGCGTAGGGGGTGAAGTAGACGCCTGGGACGAAGGGGTCCAGGCCCACCTTGTAGGGGTCCCACTTGCCTGTGAGGGTCATGGCCATGTATGTGCGGCCGTGGAAGCTGTTCTCGAAGCTTATCAGGCTCTTGCGGCCCGTGGACTGGCGGACGATCTTCACCGCGTTCTCTATGGCCTCCGATCCGCTGTTCACCATGAGGGCCCGTTTGGCGAACTTGCCTGGGGTGATCTCCGTCAGCCGCTTCGCCAACGCCACATAGGGCTCGTAGTTGGCTACGTGGATGCAGCTGTGGATGAGCTTGTGGGCCTGGTCGCATATGGTGTCCACGATCTCCTCCGTGCAGTGGCCTAGACTGGTTACGCCGATGCCTGAAGTGAAGTCAATGAGGGTGTTTCCGTCCACGTCCGTCATGACGGCGCCGTGGCTCTCCTTGATAGTGATCGGCTGAACGAGGTAGACGCCCGGGGGAACGTACTTGCTCCTCTGATCGATCAACTCCTTGGACCTGGGTCCAGGGATGGGTGTTACAACGTTAGGAACCTTGGGCATATTCCATCGGCTTAAGGTAATGGGCTGGGTTAATAACCCTAACGGGGAGAAGTTTAGATAAAAAAAGGGGTGGTGAGCTCACTGGATGAAGAGGGCCAGGACGGCCTTCTCGGTATGCATCCTGTTCTCGCCTTCGTCCCAGACGACGCTCTGAGGCCCCTCGATGACGCTGTCAGTCATCTCCTCTCCCCTGTACCCTGGCAGACAGTGCATGAATATGGCGTCTTTCTTGGCCAGCTTCAGGGTCTCGTCGTTGACTTGGTACTTGGCGAAGGCCTTCTTCCTCTCCTCTATGTCCTTGTGGCCCATGCTGTGGAAGGTGTTAGCGTAGATCACGTCAGCGCCCGTGAAGGCTTCCTCTAGGTCGTCGGTGATGACCATCTGGCTGCCTCCCTCGGCGGCGTGCTCCGCTGCGAACTTGGTGATCTTCTCATTAGGCTTCCAGCCCTTGGGGATGGCCACGTACATGTCCATGCCCATGATGCTGCTGGCAACCATGAGGCTCTGGCACACGTTCCACGCGTCACCAACGTAGGCCACCTTCAGCCCCTGGAGCCTGCCCTTGTGCTCACGCATGGTGAGCATGTCGGCCAGGCCTTGGCACGGGTGGGTGAGGTCGGTCAACGCGTTGATGACGGGGCTGTCCATGTACTCGGCGTACTCCTCCACTATGTTCTGGCCGTATGTTCTGATGACTAGGCCGTCGCAGTACCTGTCGATGATGCGGGCCGTGTCCTTGATGGGCTCGCCTCGGGCCAGCTGCATCACGTCGGGGGTGGCGTAGAAGCTCTGCATCCCCAGGTGGGCGATGGCTGCCTGGAAGCTGAAGCGTGTCCTTGTGCTGTGCTTCTCGAAGATCATGGCCATGGTGCGGCCCCGGAGATACTCGTGGGGCTGCTTCATCATGCGCTGCCGCTTGAAGTCGGCTGAGACGTCCAGCATGTAGGTGATCTCCTCCTTCTTCCAGTCCATTAGGGTAAGAAAGTCCTTTCCCTGGAATCGGTCCTTCATACTCATTTTGAGTCGAGTAAAATATGGGTGGCATATGATGTTTAATACTATCGTTTACCCTGTCTGG
>DATKWY010000169.1:0-5847 GCA_035529295.1 Candidatus Desulfaltia sp.
CTGAACCGTCTCGATGAGCCGCTTCTTGTCATCGTAGATGTTGACCTTTAGAGAGGTCTGACCTGGAAGAGTGTGGGTGCTGCACCCGAAGCAGGGGTCGTAGGCCCTGAAGGCCATCTCCACCATGTTCAGGAGGCCTTCGTCGACGTTGTTGTCTTTGATGAGGCCCTTGGCGGCGTCCCTGATGCTCATGCAGATGTCGGCGTAGTTGTTTGTGGTCGCCACTATGAGGTTGACCTTCTGAACTATTCCCTCCTTGTCCAGCTTGTAGTGGTGGATGAGGGTGCCCCTCGCCGCCTCCACTATGCCGACGCCCTCCCCGGGTTCTCCAACCGGGTTCCTGAGGTCGGTGCCGGTGATGCCGGGGTCCGTGGCCAGCTCCACCGCGCGTTCGGCGGCGTACAGCAGCTCCACGAGGCGTGCCCAGTGGAAGGCCAGGGTGGACTGGACAGGTCGGCCGCCCAGCGTCTTAAACATGCGCTTGTACTCCTCGTCTGCTTGAGGAGTCGCCATGCCGTCTGCGGCGTTGAGCCTGCCCAGGGGTCCGACCCTAAATATGCCGCTCCTTGGGCCGTCGGTGAACCCGTCCCAGCCCACACCCTTGAGGTAGGTGAACTTGCTGTAGGTCCATGGCTCCACGTGCTCGCAGACGTGGTCCAGATACTCCTGCTCGCCGAACTTGACGTACTCTCCGCCCTGCTGGTCGGTTACCCTGATGTCTCCGTTGATGAAGTTGACGTGGTTGTTTTCGTCCACCATGCCCATGTTGTATGTGTTCAGCTGGTAGGGGTCGCTGAGGATGAGGTCCACGTAGTCCTGGTTCGAGAGCACCACGTCGTTGAAGATGCCCAGGGTGAACTTGGCGAACTCCACGCTGCTCCTGGCCATGTCTTCGATGCTCTGCCTCTCCTCCTCGTTGAGGCCCTTGCTGATGCCCCCCGGGACGCCGCAGGTGGGGTGAGTGGCCTTGCCCCCAAAGGTCTCCGTGATCCTCTGGCCGTAGGCGCGGTGCTTGATGACCTCCCTGCCCACGTCGAGGCCCACCTTCTTGAGGACGCCGAAGATGTTCCTCTCCGAGGGGGGAGCGTCCGGGCCCACCACGAAGACCGGCGCCCCGAGGAAGTAGAAGTGGAGGGTGTGGTCGTATATGAAGTACCCGCAGTTCATGAGCTCCCGGAGCTTTCTCGCGGTCTCCGTTGGCGTGACGCCATAGGCAGCGTCGAGGGCCTTGGTGGCGGCTAGGTGATGAGCAACTGGGCACACGCCGCAAATGCGAGGCGTGATGATGGGCATGTCCTCGGCTTTCCGCCCCTCGCAGAAACGCTCGAAGCCTCTCAGCTCGGGTATCTGGAGGTAGGCGTTCTCGACGTTTCCCTCCTCGTTGAGGAATATCTCTATCTTCCCGTGGCCCTCAAGCCTGGTTATCGGGTCTATGGTAATGGTCTTCATCGCTTCACCTTTCTGTTGATTATGCTGCCCGCAAGCGAGTACTTGTAGAAGGTGCCCACAGGGTCCTTCAGCTGCGTGAGAAGCTCCTCGAAGTCGAAGCCCTCCTCCTTCTCAGCCGCCAGGCCCAGGATGGTTGACAGGGCCGAGATCATGGCCGATCCCTGCTCGATGGCTCCAGGGCAGGGACCCCCGCAGCCGGTGCACGGCATGTTGGCGTTGATGCACTGGGCCCCGCATCCCCCACGCGTCGCTGGACCCATGCAGATGAAGCCCTGCTCCAGGAGGCACTTGTCTGGGTCGGGGGTGTGGTCTACTATCCGCTTGATCTCGGTGATCTGTTTGTCCTCCTTCTCGCGTGGACACTCATCGCAGACCGCCAGCTCGGGGGCCAGCACGGCTCCCCTAGGCGGTAGCTGCCCGGACGCGATGACCCTCACGGCGTCCAGCACCAGCGATGATGGGGGTGGGCACCCGGGCAGGTAGTAGTCCACGTCCACGACCTTGTCAAGGGGCTTTACAACGTCATAGAACACCGGGAGGGTTACCTTACCCTCAGGAACCTCCACCTCTGTCCGCGGCACTATCTTCTTTGGATTGACGGTTGAAGGCGATTTAAGATAAACCACATCGAAAATCTCTTCTCTGTTAGAAACGTTCGCGAGACCAGGAATACCGCCCGTGTAGGCGCATGAACCGAAGGCCACCATGTATTTTGCCTTCTTCCTGAGGAGCTTTGCTAGGTGCTCCTGCTCCGAGTTCCTCACCGCGCCGTTGAAGAAGACTACGTCCATGTAGCCGTCCTCCATGGCCTCCACGTCCTTGTACTTTACGTCCATGGCCACGGGCCAGAAGACCACGTCCGCCACATCGAGGACCTCCAGTATGGCCTCGTCCACGTCTAGGACCGCGATCTCGCAGCCCCCGCAGCTCGCCGCCCAGTAGAATCCGAACTTGAGTTTATCCATAGTCATCCCTCCAGCCTCTCCAGGACGCCTGTGGAAGGTATCTTGTTGTGGCCTATGCCTAGCTCGTCTTCATCCAGACCCATTGCAAGCCCCAGCAGCTGGGGTATGTGGAGGACGGGTAGATTGGGGTTCTCCTCCTGCATGAGCTGGCACCTCTCATACGTGAGGTAGCAGAACGGACAAGCCGTCACGAGGGCGTCACCATACTGCTTCACCGTCTTGACTTTGTCGAGGCCGACGCTCCAGGTCACGTTCTCCCTTACCCCCATAACGGGGCCCGCGCAGCACTCCAGCTTGTTGGGGTAATCTATGGGCTCGGCGCCCGTTGTGGTCACCAGGTCGTCTAGAACCGTGGGGTTCTCCGGGTCCTCGCTCATGAGTATCTCCCTGGGCTTCAGCATGTGGCACCCATAGTGGCTGCCCACCCTGAGGCCCCTGAGGCTCTTCTCCATCTTCTCCTGGATGGCGTCGAGGCCCACGTCCTCCTTGAGCATCCTGACGTAGTGCTTGACCTCCACCGTGCCCTTGAAATCCTTCCCTGCCTCGGCTAGGGCCTCGTTTACCTCGGCCCTGAGCTTCTGGTTCTCCTTGAGCTCTCTGTTGGCCTTGGTGAGGACCTCTGTGCACCCGTTACAGATGGTGACTATGTCGAGGCCCATCTCCTCGGCTATGGCTATGTTCCTGGCGGCGATGGCTAGCCCCGTCTTGTGGTCAAGGGTCTCCAGGTATGTGGTTCCGCAGCAGCCTGAGCCGGGCATGTCCATGAGCTCGACGCCCAGCTTCTCGGCAACCTTCCTCGCCGACTTTTCGTAGCCTGGGAGCCTTGAGAGGGTCGTGCAGCCCACGAAGAATGCGTACTTCATCTCCTGCTCGCCTCCACCTTGTCGAGGAAACCGGTGACTCTCATGATGGCTTCGATGCCGTTCGTGTCAGGGACGGGGGCTGGGGGTAGGCCGTCGTCCTCCCTCATTTCGTTCTCGAACTCGTCTATCTCGTATATGTAGCCCATCTCGGCCACGCCCTCCATGAGCGCCTTGAAGCCTGGGAGCAGGTGACCCTCGTCGAGGCTGATCTTTCGGAGAGCAGACACTATCTCTGATACATGCACCTCCTGGGGGCAGTGCTCGTAGCAGGTGTAGCACCCAGCGCAGAGGTACAGGAGGTCGCCCTCCATGAGCCGCTCTTTCTGTCCGTACATGACGAGCCGGGCTATCTGCCTGGGCCTGAACTCGGGGACCCGCTTCGCGATGGGGCAGTCAGCCGTGCAGGTTCCGCACTGGTAGCAGCGCATTAGTTTTTCCGCGCCGGGGGTCTCCATGACCTTCCTTCTGAAATCCTTGGCTTCCTGTGACACCGTTATCGTCATCCTAGTCGTCCTCCGCAACAGCCATCGCCTTCACAGGGTTCGGGCCCATCTCCTTGAGCTGGTTCGTGAACTCGGTGACCACCCTCGCGAACTTATCTCCCTCGGCGGCGCTCACCCATTCGAGCCTGAGCCTACGCTCATCCATGCCCATCTGGGTCATGAGCTTCTTCAGCAAGGCAACCCGCCTCTTGGCCTTCAGGTTACCTGAGATGTAGTGGCAGTCGTTGGGTGGGTGGCACCCTGCCACCAGCACGCCGTCGGCGCCGTTCCTGAAGGCTTCCAGTATGTGGGCTGGGTGGACCCTGCCGCTGCACATGACCCTGATTACCCGCAGGTTAGGCGGATACTGGAACCTGCTTACTCCCGCCAGGTCCGCGCCGGCGTAGCTGCACCAGTTGCAGAGGAAGCCCACGATCCTTGGCTCGTAGCTCACGCCTTCACCTCCTGCAACGCCGCGATAACCTGGCTAAGTATCTCCATGTCAGTGAAGTGGCCCGCCGTTATCGCCCCAGATGGGCATGTGGCCACGCATACTCCGCAGCCCTTGCAGACCTCGGGTATGACGTGGCTGTGAACCTTGCCCTCCTCGTCCTCCACCATCTCGATGGCCTTGAACTCGCAGACGTGCTCACACATCCTGCAGCCGCTGCACCTGTCCTCGTCCACCTTGGCGATGGCTCCATCCACCTCGATGGTGGGCTGGCTGAGGATAGTCAGGGCCCTCGCGGCTGCGCCTGACGCCTGGCTTATGCACTCGTCCAAGGTCTTGGGGCCGTGGGCGAGGCCGGCCAGGAAGACGCCGTCGGTGGCGAAGTCTAGGGGCCTCAGCTTCATGTGGGCCTCCAGGAAGAAGCCGTCCTTGCTGAGGGGCACCTTGAACATGCCCGCCAGCTTGGCATTATCCTCTGAGGGCAGGATGGCTGCCGCCAGCACCACGGCGTCGGCGGGTATCGTCACCTTCTCCCTGAGAACAGGGTCGGTGACGGTCACACTGAGGCCGCCCTGATCCTCGACGATGGGCTTGTCCTCGTCCGTGTACCTGATGAAGATGACTCCCCTGTCGGCTGCCTCCCTGTAGTAGTCCTCTTTGAACCCGTAGGTCCTCATGTCCTTGTAGAGGACGTAGACGTCGGCGTCGGGGTTAGACTCCTTGATCTTCAGGGCGTTGGTCACCGCCCCTATGCAGCAGACCCTAGAGCAGTATGTGCGTTCCTCGCATCTGGAGCCCACGCACTGGATCATGACGACCGTGTCGGGCTTGTAGCCCTCGTGTAGCTTAGCCTCCAGCTCGAACTGGGTCATGACGCCCTCCGAGCCGTAGAGGTACTCCGTGGGCTTGTACTCGACGCCGCCTGTGGCTATGATGGCGACGCCGTGGTTCACCACCGTCTCGCCCCCCTCGCTTACTAGGGTTGACTCGAAGTTGCCGATGTACCCGTGGGCGTCAGCTACCTGCGCCCCCAGATGTACCTCGATGCTGGGGTGGGCGCTGACACGTTCAACCAGCTTCCTGAGCTCCTCCTCCGGGTCCTCACCGGTCGGCACATACTTTATGTGCCTCAGGTTCCCCCCAAGCTCACCGGCTTTCTCCACTAGGTGGACCTCGTAGCCCTGGTCGGCTATCTCCAGGGCGCTGGTCATGCCGCTGAGGCCGCCCCCGATGACGAGGGCGACGGGCGTCGTCTTTATGACCGGCTTCTCCAGGGGCTCCAGGAGCCTGGCCTTGGCGACGGCCATCCTCATGAGGTCCTTGGCCTTCTCCGTGGCGGCCTCGTGTTGGTGCATGTGCACCCAGCTGCACTGGTCCCTGATGTTGGCCATCTCGAAGAGGTACTCGTTCAGGCCCGCCTCCCTAAGGGTGGCCCTGAAGAGAGGCTCATGGGTCCGAGGAGTGCAGCTGGCGACCACCACCCTGTTCAGGTCGTGCTCCAGGATCTTCTCCCTTATCTTGTCCTGGGTGTCCTGGCTACATGTGTAGAGGTTCTGCTCGGCGTAGGCTACGCCTGGCAGTGTCATGGCGTACTCCACGACCTCGTTGACGCCTACGACGCCGCCGATGTTGATGCC
>DATKWY010000170.1:0-24729 GCA_035529295.1 Candidatus Desulfaltia sp.
AGGCCTGGGCCAGGTGAACAAGAACCTCTGGCCAGCCGTGGCGAGGGCCTGGAAAGACGGTGTGGTGGTTGGCGTCACCAGCCAGTGCGTATGGGGCCGCGTCAACCTCAACGTGTACAGCCACGGCCGCGAACTGGTGGATCGGGGAGCTGTGCCCCTGGGGGACATGCACGGGGAGACGGCCTACGTGAAGCTCAAGTGGTGCCTGGGCCAGACCGACGACCCTGAGGAGGCCAAGAGGCTGCTGACCGCGAACCTGGTGGGGGAGTTCAACCCCAGGACGCCCTACCTGGGAGGCGACGCGTGATGGACTACGGGAAGCTGGGGCTCACCGTGGGCATAGAGATACACCAGGAGCTGGCGACGCGGCATAAGCTGTTCTGCTCGTGTCCGCCGAGGCTCAGCGAGAGGGAGCCCGACTTCACATTCACGCGGAGGCTCAGGCCCAGCCAGTCCGAGTTGGGGGAGATAGACCCCGCTGCTCTCTTCGAGTTCCTCAAGGGTAAGACCATCATCTACCAGGCGGACCACGAGACCAGCTGCCTGGTGGAGATGGACGAGGAGCCTCCGGGGCCCCTGAACGAGGAGTCGGTGGACATAGCCCTCACCTTCACACTGATGACGGGGGGCACCCCCGTTGACGAGGTCCAGGTCATGAGAAAGACGGTGGTGGACGGCAGCAACACGGGGGGCTTCCAGCGCACCAGCGTCGTCAGCCTGGGCGGAGAGATCAAGGCCGCCGGCAAGACGATCCACCTGGAGCAGGTGGCCGTAGAGGAGGACGCTGCCAGGAAGATCAGCGAGGAGGGGGACACTATTACATATAGGCTGGACCGGTTGGGTATCCCCCTCATTGAGATCACCACGGCCCCCGAGATACATACGCCTCAGGAGGCCTACGAGGCGGCTGCCCGCATAGGCGGCATCCTCAGGGCCACGGGCATGGTGCGGAGGGGCCTGGGCACCATCAGGCAGGACGTGAACGTCAGCATCCGGGGCGGGGCCATAATCGAGATCAAGGGGGTCCAGGACCTGGGGCTGTTGCCTACGGTGGTCGAGTACGAGGCCATGCGCCAGGCGGCCCTCCTGGAGATCACGGAGGAGCTCAAGAGGCGGGGAGTAAAGGAGAGTCACCTAAAGAAGGAGCATGTGGACGTCTCGGGCGTCTTCCCGGACACCAAGAGCAAGGTCCTGGGCGGCGCCCTCAAGAGGGGCGGCGTCGTGCTGGCCGTCAAGCTGCCAGGCTTCGCGGGCCTCACCGGAAAGGAGCTGTGCCCCGGCAGGAGGCTGGGCACCGAGATGAGTGACCACGCCAAGTTCATGGGCAATGTGAAGGGCATTTTCCACACGGATGAACTCCCCGGGTACAGCGTCGACGAGGAGGAGGTGAAGGCTCTCAGAGAGGCCGTGGACGCGGCTGAGGGTGACGCGGTGGTCATCGTGGCCGACGACCACGACAAGTGCGCCGCCGCCCTTGTAGCGGTCGTGGATAGGGCCCGGATGGCCCTGATGGGGGTGCCCGCTGAGACCCGGGCGGCCAACCCGGACGGGACCACTCGGTTCACCAGGCCCCGCCCCGGGGCAGCCAGGATGTACCCTGAGACCGACGTCAAGCCCGTCCAGATCACGCCCGAAAGGACCAACAAGCTGAGTACTCGGCTTCCCGAGATGCCCGAGGTGAAGCTGAGGCGCTTCATGAAGGAGCATGGGCTCAACGAGAAGCTGGCCACCCAGACTGTGGACTCGGACTACCTGGGCCTCTTCGAGGAGCTAGCTGCTGAAGGCCACAGCACCACGCTGCTGGCTGTCACCCTCACGGAGGACCTGACCAGGCTGCGGCGCGACGGCGTCCCCGTGGAGGCGTTGACAGACGAAGCCATCCAGGGAGCCTTCGCTCTGGTCAAGGAGGGGTCCACGGCCAAGGAGGCACTACCCGACGTGCTAACCTGGCTTGCCAAGCACCCGGGCAGCGGCGCCGGGGACGCGTTGAAGGCACTGGGGCTAGAGGCCATGAGCCTCTCTGAGCTGGAGGCTCTCATAGGGGCCGTTGTGGAGGAGAGGGCGGACCTGGTGGCTGAGAGGGGCATGGGGGCTATGGGGCCGCTCATGGGGGTGGTCATGGGGCAGGTGCGGGGCAGGGCCCAGCCCCGGGACGTCCAGAGGCTGCTCCAGGCGGCCCTGAAGGCCAGGGCACAGCCCTCATAAGTATTATAAACGGTCTTAGAGCTTATTATGGTATCAGAAGTTCTGGGTGTTGCCATGTCTGAGCCCTCTTTCCGCCTCAAGGTCAGGATAGGCAACATGGAGGTGGAGTTGGCGGGAGCCAAGGAGGAGGTGCTGGCCACCCTGGACGACCTGGGCCTCATTATGGGCAAGGTGTCCAAGGCTTTCAACGCTGAGGTTCTCCCCTCCAAGCCGGCTAAGGCCGAGGCGGGGGCCTCTATAGAGAAGTACCCAAACATCTCCAGGACCAACCAGTGTAGCGAGGCCGTGCAGAGCCTTCTGGGGTCGGAGTGGGGTAAGACGCCCCGCGCCATCGGGGAGCTGAGGAAGGCCATGGAGGCCAACGCCATATTCTTCCCCAAGACCACCCTCAGCGGCGTCTTGGTCTGGATGGTGAAGAAGGGGGTGCTCCGCAGGTGGAAGGACAACAAGCGGGGCTACCTGTACCTGCTGAACGTGGAGGAGGTCAAGGTTGCCTCGGCTTAGGGTGAGGGTCAGGACCGGGTACGGTGAACTGGAGGTCTCAGGCGAGTCCCCGGAGGAGGTCCTGCAAGGGCTGGGCTGGCTCACCGGGGAGTTCGTGGCCGCTGTCCAGGGCAGGGTAGCCGAGGTGGCCGCGGCGGAGGCCGAGGACGTTCTGAAGGGCATCGTGAGGGTGGGCCGGGATGGGCCGACCCTGGTGACGCGGGAGGAGCTGAGCCACTACGAGGCCGTGGGCCTGATAATGTACGCCATGAGGAACCACGAGGCCACGGGCAAGGAGATAAGGGAACGGCTGGCCAGCAGCGGCAAGAAGATCACTGTGGCGGCCCGGCTCCACGAGATGAGGCGCAGGGGCCACGTGTTCCAGCCTGAGGGTAAGGGCAGCGAGTACAGGCTCACCATGAAGGGGGTCAGGTGGCTCGAGGAGGATGTCCTCCCCAGGCTCGGCCGGGACTAGCCTGTCTTCTTCTTGTGCTCCTGGTAGAGCTCCATGGTGGTGACCAGCAGCATCAATGTGACGCCCTTGGCGTCCACGTTGTAGCCACCTTCCCGGAAGGGGCTCCTCTGGATCATGTCCTTCTCCAGGAGCTTGGCCACGGCCCTCTCCGTTGCCTTGGGGGTGAGAACCAGCTCGTCGCTGATCTCCTTCACCGTCATGGTCTTGCCGGTGCCGAGCATGTGGTAGAAGACCATGAACTGACTGGGCGCCCGTTGCAGCCCCAGCAGGGTCTCCATCTTCTCCTTCATCTCCCCCAGTTGCTGTTCAGACAATCTACTTCACCCTACTTTTCCTTTGGTTGTCTATAAAGTTTCATCAAGACGTCGTAAGCGGTGGTCAGCGCCACGTATCCGTCGCTCCTGGAGTCCACCAGGCCGTCCCGCTTGAGCTCGGCGAGCCTGGCCCGGACGCTGCTGCTGTTCTCCCCCAGCTCCCTGCTGATGTCTATGGGCTTCATGGGCTGGCCCCGGAAGGTGAGGTGAACCAGTATCTTGAAGGCCGAGGTCTCGGGGTCCAGCTCATCCAGCTTCATGCGTGGTCACTCAAAGTACTTCTTCAGGAGCTCCACTAGGATGGGGCCGAGCCGGTACCTGTATACGCCGCGGCTGACGCGTTCCACCAGCTCCTTCTTGTTGAGGTTGAAGAGTGCTATGTTCACGGCGTTGACGGTGAGGCCCAGCTTGTCGGCTATCTCCTGGCTGCTCATGGGTTCTCCGCTCTGGACCAGCATGAGGAAGACGTCCCTCTGGCTGTCCGCCCGCTTCAGGCCCTCGAGCTCCTCGGAACCCACGACTTTTCCTCCGGCTACTTCTGAACCGCGTACAGGTGGGAGACGACGTCGGTGAAGGGGACGAGGCTCCTGTAGCTGCCGTCCTCCTGCTGGGCCACGTAGCCCTTGTCCAGGAGGGTGCGTAGGGCGGGCCTGACGGTGCCTGGGGCTATGCCGGTCTCGCTGCTGATGTCGCTGGGCTGACTGGGGCCCCTGAAGGCCAGGTAGACCAGGACCTTGAACTGGCTGGTTGTGGGTGAGACGTCCTTGAGGACCTTGTCCCAGGTCTCGCTCATGGGGCCTTCGTCTCCAGGGCCTCGACGCGGGCCATGAGGTTGAGGAGGATGCCTGGGACGCTGGGCTCGTAGTTGCCTCTGCCTGAGCGCTCGAGGAGTCCCTCCTCGGCGAGCTTGGCGAAAGCGGCCTTTACGCTGTTGTAGTTGGCGCCCAGCTTCTCGGCCATCTCGGTGGGTCCGAGGGCCGGGTTCATGAGGAACTCCTTGAAAATGGTGTCCTTTAGGCTTTGATTCTTGCTCATCTTTCTGGTTGTCACTTCTATGTTAAGTGGTATTTAACTTTACTTTTGGGGTCCACATGTTTTTACATTGATAGACATAGATGGGCGAGCGTCTTAATTTCTGAGTATATAAATAAAACAGGGTTTATCAGAAATTACGCTCAGAGCGATCACAATGGTTAAATACGATGGAAAAAAAGTGTTGTACATCAACGGTTTTCAACGGACGTGGTATCATGGTGCTCGCGGTCAAGGAACGGGGGGAGTTGGCTGATCCCAGGCCACGGGCCGAGAGCCTCAGCCTCAGCATAAGGAACCTGCTCCTGGCCGAGATCACGGGGGACGTGCTGACCGAGGCCCCTCTGGTCAGGGAGCTGGCGGAGCGTATCAGGCGCGAGATGGAGGTGGTGCCTCTCAGGAAGCGGGAGGCGTACACTTGGGTGGCTGGGGTGGACGCGGGGAGCCAGGTGATACCCATGGCCTCCAGGCAGTACGCGGTCATCGGCGCCCTGGTCTACACGCTTCCCCAGGGAGGCCGCTTCTACCTGCCCCCCGAGAGCATGTGCGCACCCTACTCCATGGGGGGCGGAGGCTTCGCCGGGTCGGTGAACCTGCGCAGGGAAGCCAGGCTCTACGAGACCGCCCGGGAGTTCCTCCTAGGAGGCGGCGAGGTGGAGCTCATGCTGGTGGACGGGCCCCTGGCGCTGAGTGGCTGGTGGGGGGCCGCCGGCTGCGAGGAGGACAGGCGGCGGCTGGTGGACGCCCTGAACGGGCTGCTCCGGGTGTGCAGGGACCGGGGGGTGACGGTGGCCGGGGTGGTGAAGCGGCCCAGCGCCCGATACCTGGTTCACTACCTGGGGTTGAGCGCCGAGACGGACCTGAGTGACAGCTACCTGATGCACCAGACGCTGACGCCGGGGGAGCGCACAGACGTCTTCAGCCCCCGGACGGCGATGCGGATGGCGTCCCGAGGCAGCCAGATGATGGACGTGGTCCAGGAGCCCATTTACGGGTTTTACTGCCGGCTGACCCGGGAGTGGGACGTCCCCCCCATCAGGGTGGACCTCCCCGCGTTCTGCCTGGGGGCCGTGGACGACGTGGCCGACTACTGCTACGCCACCAGCATCTGGAGCGGGATACCGCTGCCCATCGTCCGGGCCGACGAGGAGGTGAAGGTGAGCCGCCGCTTCATCGGCGACGTCTTCAGCGAGATCATAAGCAGGGTGGGCCGGGAGACGGGGGACGTGTCCCCCCTGGCGCCGTACTGGGGTGAGAGTGAGTGGATGGTGGGCTGAGAGTCGGGCACACGTACAGCGCCACGGGCGAGTACGGCATCAGCGAGATCACTGTGCTGCTACTCAGGGGCTTGGAGCTGGCCAAGGGCGACTTAGTCTTCATTGAGCACCCCAAGAACGGGTGCCCCGTGGTGTACCAGGTGACCCGGGTGTACCCCCACAAACGGGTCAGGGAGTACGAAGAGGCCCTCCTCAGGGACGGCAGGATCATCAACGACTTTGAGGATAGTACGCTGCACGCTCAGGCTTACCAGTGGGGGTGGATGGACGAGGGGGGCAGCCTCAGGCCACTAAGATACCCTCTTCAGCCTAACACGCCCGTGTACATGGCTGAGAGGGACGTCATCGCCCAGTTCACCAAGCCCAGCGGAGACTGGAGGATACTGCTGGGGACGGACCCAGGCACCGACCTGGACGTGGAGCTGGGGATATACAGCTTGATCCGGCAGAGCTGCCTAATCTGCGGGGCCGTGGGGACGGGGAAGACCACCACGGCTGTATCCATGGTGGCCCGGGCCGCGACGGCTGACCCTCCGGTCCGCTTCTTCATAGTGGACAAGGACGGGGAGTACAGCAGCCTCCAGGAGAGACTGGGCCCGGACAGGGTGCTCCGGGTGCCCTGGAGCAGATTCTTCGAGCCCGGGGGCATCCCCTGGGAGGACTACGTGTCGGAGTTCGGGTGGCAGAAGACCTGGTGGAACGCCAAGATACTCATCCACGCCTTGAAGATTCTGTACGCGCAGCAGGCAACGGTGACCAAGGCGAACCTGCGCCGGGCACTGGATCAGGTTCACCCGGAGAGGCTGGGCTTCAACAAGAAGCCGGAGGAGTTCGAGGCGTACCGGATGCAGGTGGTGAACAGTGTGGGCACCAGCCGGCTGATCCCGGACGGGGATATGGAGCCCCTGGACCCGGTGGAGCTGCTCCGGGACAGGCACGTGGTGATCATGGACCTTAGCGCCGGGAAGGACACCTGGGACCAGAAGCACCTGGTGGTGGCCCAGGTTCTGCGCCGCATCTTCGGGGAGGCCCTGGAGAACAGGAAGTTCGGGTGCATCATACTGCTGGAGGAGGCCATGTACTACGCTCCCCAGAGGGGGGTCTTCGAGATCGGTGAGAAGGAGAACCGGGGCAAGCTGCTGGGGGTCATCAAGGAGATCGCGACTAATGGCGGCAGGAACGGCGTGGGGCTGTGGGCGGTGACCCAGAGGCTGAGCACCGTGGAGAAGACCGTGGTGACCCAGTGCGCCAACAACGTGATCTGCCACAGCCTGGAGGACGTGGACAAGGCCAGGATGGCTGAGATCATGGGAGCCAAGTTCGCGGAGCTCATAGGCGACCTCCCGCCGGGGGAAGCCATAGTGAAGGGGACGGCGCTCAGATGCAGGTTCCCCCTCTGGGTGAAGGTGCTGCCTGAGGTGTACCCAGCTAGCAGCTTGAGCACGCCCATGAGCAGGTTCATCCACATGGAGGCTGCGGGTCGGGAGCAGGTGGCCGACGACTAATTAAGCTGCTGGGTGCTTCAATTAAGCTGTATGTCTGGCAGGCTTTACCCTGAGAGGCCCATCGTGGGGGTGGGTGTCCTCATCGAGCGGGACGGCAAGTTTCTGCTCATCAGGAGGGGCGCTGAGCCTGACGCTGGGCTGTGGACGGTGCCGGGAGGCCTGGTGGAGGTGGGTGAGAGGGTCAGGGACGCGGCGGTGCGGGAGGCGCTGGAGGAGACGGGGCTCCGGGTGGAGGTGGTGGACAGGATCGGCGTGGTGGACAAGATCGTCAGGGACGACGAGGGGCGGGTCCGGTACCACTTCATCATCGTCCAGTTGTTGGCCAGGGTCCTGGGGGGTGAGGCCGTGGCCATGGACGACGCACTGGAGGCACGGTGGGTGGAGCTGGCAGATTTCTCGGGGTACGACCTGACGCCTTCCTTCAGGGAGTTTCTGAGGGAGATAGGGTTATACCCCGTGTAAACAGGGGGAGTAGACCTGACACGTAAACGTAAAATGATTTACGTTTACCTGTATTTTCATATGAGCGTACAGCTGCTGATAAACGCCCTCATCTACGCCTCCATGCTGGTGCAACACGTCAGGCGCGTCGCATAGAGCACTGATGTGCAAAAAAGGTAGGGGGTATCATTTTATGGCGGTTTTTTCAGTCATAAAACGAGTAAACCTATACCCGCAACGCCGACGAGACCTGGGGACCATGTGTGAAAAAACATAGGGGGGTATCGTATAATGGAGAATATTTTTATTAATACAAGAATCTCGTTGAGGCTCACGAAGCTTACGAGGCGGGGCGCATATGCAAAAAGGTAGGGGCGCGCTCGCTGTCATGACGCGTTAAGACCTATGGAGTTGTTAATTCCAAGTACGCTGAATGGTGCGCATAATCTAATTTAATTAAATGCAATAATCCATATTTTTATCCATTTTTTTTTGTCTATATGTGCTCGTGTAGTAATGGATTGGAGTTGTAATGGAAAAATTGGTGAGTTTTTGTTGATTTTATGTTCTCATTGAGACTTCAACTGGAAGGGAATCGATGTCTCCAAACATGAAATGCGCCTTCAAATCAGAGTCTTCAAGACACTCTAACTTTTTCTCAGGGCTATTGTAGAACAATTTAAAGTTGATCCTGGTATCTACGAAGCCTTGGCCTAGGAACTTGCTCCACATCGGATGTTTATTAATGCAGGCAGCGAGAACAGTGTTTACATCGTTGCTGTCAAAGTATTTTTGAGCGTTTGATAAGAGTGCGTCTGCTGCGTCCTCTCTTCCCTTCAATGTGATGAGGTCAACTACGAAGCCGACTGGGTAGTCCTCACGATATCTGTTTATCCGGTTGACACAGTATCCGATGATCTCAGAGCCGTCTTTGGCTAGGTTGACGTCGAAATCTCCTCCCCTTTTGTCACAGTATCGCCAATTTAGGTAACTTTCTCTTCTTTCTACGATGAAATCGTAATCGTTTTTTACTTTCTCCCAGAATGCGTCAATTTCCTGTTTAAAGGAGTCGATTTTTACTACTTCGACATCGGTTTTAGCTTGACTTCCTCTCACTATATTCCGCATATCCTGGAGCTGTTTAACGACTGTGTACCCGATTTTCATTATATTTGGGTGGTCAACGGCTATTGCATTTAACTGCTTATCTATGTCTTTCACTTGCACCAATACGGAGACTGAGACTGGAAACTCGGGTAATTTCCCAGTGTAACTTTTGATTATATGTGGGTTCCGTGTGACAAAATAGGTGCAAGGCGTATCCCTCTCTAATCTTAGTTTCATTGAAAGTTTCAATAATCTGTTTGAGATACCCATTCTACGGTAATCGGGGTGTACAGCCATATCTCCTGCGTAGCCCCAATGTATGATTTCCCCGCATACTTTGACAGGTACAATGTATAGCTGTCCAGTCCCAACGACTCTTTCACTGTGTTTCGCTACTACAACCAGGATTTTTCTCAAGTTATTTTCTAGATACTTCCATTTCCAGTGTTCTAACGCAGAGCATTCAAGATCAATGCGAGGCCAATCACCGTAAACATCCTGTAAGAGAGGTATAATCTGTTTTTCATCTCCAACTTTATACTCATCGACTGTTATCTCATCAGACAATGCAGCAAAATATTCGTTTCTAAATACATAAGTTGAACGATGAGGCGCGCGTACCAGGGACCAGAGAGCAGCCAAAGCAATCAGAGACTGGGTACAAAAGCGTCTCGTAAACGTTAAATGGTTTACGGTTACCTGTATTTTCATATGAGCGTACAGCTGCTGATAAACGCCCTCATCTACGCCTCCATGCTGATGCTCATAGCTGAGGCCCACACGTTGACGTACCTGACAGCGGACGCCTTCAACTTCACCGTGGGGCCCATGGCAGCTATCGGCGCCTACGTGGGGTTCACATGGACCAAGATACTGGGGCTGCAGCTTTACCTGGGGCTCCCTGTTGCGTTTACGGTCTGCAGCCTGGTGGGATTCCTGTGCTGTGTACTGGTTGTTGAGCCTCTGCTGAGGAGAGGTCGGGGGCCTGTGCTGGTGACCCTTGCTCTCATCGGGACCGGGATTCTGCTCACCGGTCTCACGCAGATTTATGCGCGGTGGCTGCTGTACGCCTACAGTATATGGACTAGCAACTTCCTCTTGAAGGCGTACGACTTCGCCGTGGGGTGGGTCCCCGGCGTCTTCATAGTGTCCACAATCCTGGCCCTGACCTCGGTCCTGCTCCTTGAGCGTATGCTCCACGGAACCCTGTTCGGCGCCTCCCTGAGGGCCGTGGTGGAGAACGTTGACCTGGCCATGGTGCAGGGCGTCAACCCGGCCCGAGTCAGGTGGGTGTCTTGGACTCTTGCTGGGGGCCTGGCGGGGCTGGCCGGGGCCTACGGGAGTATGTGGTTTAGGTCGAGCCTGGATATGGGGCCTGTTCTTATGACGGGGATTCTGGCCTCTTGTCTGCTGGGCGGTGTGGATAGCCTGAGGGGAGCCGCAATAGGCGGGCTGCTTCAGGGCGTATTTGAGATATTTCTAGTTGTCGGGGGTCAGCGGGTGATCGGGGTCGGGGTGGGGGAGGACAGGCCGCTGGTGCCCATAGCCATGATAGCCCTGGCTATGTACTTCAGGCCACAGGGGTTGCTAGGAGCTGACCCGTCTGGGCGCCAGAAAAGACGGGTCTCAAGGTGAATGAGTTAAATGGCTAAGCATTGGCGCGCGCACCCTATGGTGAGCAAAGCCGGCTTCAAAGGCAGACACTTCATCAGCATGAGCAACAACAGGCGCGCCCACCTCGACTTTATCCTAGACGCAGTCAGCCAGACATGAAACTGCAAAACAACAAACGTTTTCAACTAATAGTATTTAATAATAAATTTCTCCTATAACACAACTACTACAACCAGAGCCTTGACATATGCACCCCTAAGATCAATAAATCATAACAAACAACGTAAACAAAATACGACAACAAAACATGCGCATCCATCAATAAACCATACGATTCAGCCCAGGACCAACCGCAACCACGTAACTCACGTTTGTAGCCCAGCCCCTCCACAGAGAGGCAGTGAACCCCAGTGACAGATAAACTAAAAATAATACAGACACCCCACACAGTGTTCGCCGCCCCCGCCAACAGGTGCGGGCTCTTCGCGAACCACCAGATCGACAACAACGGAAGATGCGGAAGATACGCGGCGTGCAACATGGCCGACCACACCAGGGACCCCAAGTGCCCCGCTAAAGGCGGCAAGTAAGCCCAGGCCCAAATACATCCCTTTAAAAGCGTCGGCCCCTACCTATTATGCGCAGGATTCTTAGCCAAGCCACGCACGGCGTGGACAGCAAGCGCCACGCAGTGAACAGAAATGAGTACACCCAGCGAGCATGAGGCACGCCGCCAGACCCTCTTGGAGGGGATAAGCCAGAACCTCAACTACACAGAGATAGCCACCCGGCTGGGAGTCAGGCGAGGCGACTTGCTCAGAGACATCAGGGCCATGCGCAACAGCAGGGACCCAGGCCTCCGGGATGCTCAGCGCACCGCCCAGAATAAGATCAGCACGGAGAAGCAGACCGTCTCTAAGAGACGCGACGAAAGGTTCCACTCCATGACCGGCATGACCCTCCACGAGAAATCCTTCCAGAACATGGTATACTACTACAAATCCGAACTCTTGGCTATCCTGAGAAGCAGAGACCCAGAGGCCACCATCAGAGACCTCCCCCAGAGTACCCGGAGAACCCTGATGCACAACGGCATACTCACCAAGAGGAACAAGCCTCAGATCACCCTCCAGGCCCGAAACCATCTCCTGTAATAGGTAAAGACGCTTATACCCCGCCACTGGTATCAAAGTAACAAATATATCCCCAACCGTACATCAACACTCTATGGTACGCAAAGCCGAGTTCAAAGGCAAGCACTTCATAAGCATGGGTGACTACAGCCGCGCCCAGCTCGACTATATCCTAGACGTTGCCGACGAGATGGTGAAAATAGAGAAACAGGGCAGCGACCTGGCCCGGGGCAAGGTCCTGGCCAGCCTATTCTTCGAGCCCAGCACTCGCACCAGGCTCAGCTTCGAGTCCGCCATGTTCCGCCTCGGCGGCAGCGTAACCACCGTCGCCGACCCCATGACCAGCAGCGCCAAGAAAGGCGAATCCTTCGAGGACACCATACGCACCGTCATGAACTACGTGGACATCATAGCCATGAGGCACCCAGACAACGACGCCGCCCTACGCGCAGCCAAGGTCAGCACCGTCCCCTACATCAATGGAGGCAGCGGAACCTGGGAGCACCCCACCCAGACCATGCTGGACCTCCACTGTATAAGGTATGCCAAGGGCGGCATCGACGGCCTCACCATAGGCATGGTGGGTGACCTGAAGAACGGCCGAACAGTCCACAGCCTCCTGAAGGCCCTCAGGAACTACGATGTTAAGGCGTACTGCATAGCACCGGACGCGTTGAAGATGAAGCAGGAGGTCCTAGACGAGGTCAAGGACAAGATCGAGGTGGTTGAGGTGTCTGACCTGCCCGCCACCATGCCCAAGCTGGACGTGGTGTACATGACCCGGGTCCAGCGGGAGCGGTTCGCCAGCCAAGAGGAATACGACAAGGTCAAGGACAGCTACATCATGGATAGACGCATGGTCCAGAAGCACGGCAAGAAGGACGTGGCCATCATGCACCCCTTGCCCCGGGTCAACGAGATCAGCACCGACGTGGATGACCTGCCTAACGCCTGGTACTTCAGGCAGATGAAGCACGGCATCTACGCCAGGATGGCCATCATCGCCCTAGCCCTGGGCGTCTACTAGACAACTGAAGGCCAGTCACCCAGGGTCGCGGCGCTCAAACATCCGCCGAAGCCGGTCCCAGCGGTCCCCCTCCGGGTCCTTTTTATCCAACATGTAAGCCTCAGGGATCTCATACAGAAACAGCTTGTGGCTGCCCACCATGTAGAACCGCTCCTCCTCCCGGCTGTGAACCCAGTCCGAGACCGGGAAATCGTGGCTCACCACGCGGGCCCCCGCCCTCAGCTCCTTCTCCAGCTTAGGTCTCAGCTTGGCGTTACCCGACGTGGTCAGGTACAGCGTCACCACCGAGGCCCCCGACAGGTCCTCCCCGAAAAAGTCTGCCTGGATCACAGCGATCCGGTCCTGCAGCTCCTTATCGTACACCTTCATCTTGGTGGCCTCTGCCATCTGGGGGTTAATCTCGTACCCCACGGCCCTGTCCACGTTGTACTCCTCCACGGCTGTCAGAATAATCCTGCCGTCCCCGCAGCCGAGATCGTAGAGCACGTCCCCCGGCCCCGCCCTGGCCAGCTTCAGCATCTCGTGCACCACGTTCATTGGTGTGGGCACGTAGGGCGCCACGTTGTCCGAGCCGTCCCCCCACCCTAGACTGTAGTGCCAGCCGGTGATCCTCTCGGCTAAGTCGTCAGGCTCCTTGCGGTCCCCAGACATCAATCAACCTTCCGCAGCCAGAGACTTATGGTTTACGAACCAGTTAAAAACTTAAACCGCCAAGATTCAACCGCGAAACGCGTTGGAGCTGAAAACGGTTAAGCTCAAGGTGCCTGAGGGCTGCAACATCATCCTCGCCCAGAGCCACTTCATCAAGACCGTGGAGGACGTGTACGAGGCCCTAGCCTCAAGCGCCCCCGGCATCCGGTTCGGCCTGGCCTTCAGCGAGTCCAGCGGAGAGTGCCTCGTCAGGGTAGACGGCAACGACGAAGAGTTGAAGAAGGCGGCAGCGGAGAACGCCCTAGCCCTCGGCTGCGGCCACAGCCTCAACATACTTCTCAGGGACGCCTACCCCATCAACGTCCTCAACCAGCTCAAGGCCGTCCCCGAACTATGCCACGTCATCGCCGCCACCGCCAACCCCCTCACCGTCGTCGTAGCCGAGACAGAGCAGGGCCGCGGCATCCTGGGCGTAGTAGACGGGCATGGACCCAAAGGCGTCGAGGACGAGCATGGGGTCAAGTGGCGGAAAGAGTTCCTACGGAAGATAGGCTACAAGACCTAGCCCAGTATCCTCCTCAGCAGCCCGGGCAGCTCGTCCAGGGGGCAGTCCCCAGGCACCTCCCGGATGATCCCCGCCCCCATGTATCTGTCCAGCAGTGGCCGGGTCTTCTCCCGGTACACCTCCAGCCGGTGCCGGATCACCTTAGGCTTGTCGTCGTCCCTAAGGACCAGCCCGGAGCCACACTCGTCACATACCCCCACAGCCCTGGGCGGCTTAGACTCAAGGTGGTACACGGCCCCGCACCCGGGGCAGCTCCTCCTGTTACCCAGCCGAGCAGCTATCGCCTCGTCCCCCAGGGTCACATGGATGACGTAGTCCAGCCGCAGGCCCCTCTCCCTCAGTATCCTGTCCAAGGCGTAGGCCTGGGCGGTGCTCCGGGGGAACCCGTCCAGGATGAACCCGGCCTCCAAGTCAGGCATGCTGAGCCTTTCCCGCACCACTATGTTGACGATCCTGTCTGGCACCAGCTCCCCCCGGTCCATGAACCCTTTGGCGACCCTGCCGTGCTCCGTCCCCCGGGCCACGGCGTCCCTGAGCATGTCCCCGGTGGTCACCACGGGCACGCCGTAGAGCTCAGAGACGATGCGCGCCTGGGTGCCCTTGCCGCTCCCAGGAGGCCCCAGCATGACGATCCTCAAAATGGTCCCCCGTTTCCGGTTCACATCAGCCCCGCCGCATTAAAACATTTACTATCCAGTGATCAATATACGTCCATGGACGAGTACAGTCCCTTCACGGCCTTGGGCTGGACGCTCATACAACTGGGCGTCCTCTTCGTAGCCCTCCCCTACCTCTCCAGGATTGTCCCCAGCATGGAGCGCCTCCCCTGGTACATCGTCTACGTCTACAGGAGCGACGGCTTCTACTTCGCCACCAGCCCCCTCCTCATACTCCTGAGCCTCCTGTCCGTGCTCTGGGGCTACCTGCGGCGGTGACCTTAAACTCCGCCACAGTATTTTCCCTGTTATGGCGGTGCGCAGGGTCGTCCTCGTCGTCAGGGACGGGTGGGGCTACACGGAGGAGCGGAAAGGCAACGCCGCGAATCTAGCCTACACTCCTAACGACGACCACTACATGCACACATACCCATGGGCCCTCCTCAGATGCACCGGCAACGCCGTTGGCCTACCCGAGGGCACCCAGGGGGGCAGCGAGCCAGGCCACCTCACCATGGGCGCCGGCAGAGTCGTGTGGCAGCCCCTGGAGGAGATCAATCACAGCATCAGGGACGGCAGCTTCTACGAGAAGAGGCCCTTCCTGGACGCGGTTGAGCACCTGAAGCGAACCGGGGGCAGGCTTCACCTGGCCGGCCTCCTCAGCGACCAGGGCATCCACGGCACCACGGGCCACCTCTACGCGTTGCTGGAGCTGGCCAGGAGAAACCGGCTCAGAGAAGTCTACGTCCACTGCTTCCTGGACGGCCGGGACGTCCCCGAGAGGAGCGCCCAGGGCTTCCTGGAGGAGACCCTCCGGGTCATGAAGGAGAAGCGGGTAGGCCGCATCGCATCCGTGGTGGGCCGCTACTACGCCATGGACAGGGACACCAACTGGGACAGGACGGAGAAGGCATACAGGCTCCTCGTCCACGGGGAAGGCAGAGAGGAGACTGATCCCCTGGAGGCGCTGGAGCACGCCTACGCGGGGAACCCTGACCTCACAGACTACTACGTGGAGCCCATCGTGTTGACGGAGCCAGACGGGTCGCCCGTGGCCGTCGTGGAGGACGAGGACGTCTTCATCCTGTGGAACTTCAGGAGCGACAGGGCCCGGCAGATAACCTACGCCTTCACCGAGCCCAGTTTCACGCGGTTCAGCCGCGGCCCCAGGCTGGACATCCACTACGTTTGCATGAGTGTCTACGACCAGGCTCTGGACTTGCCCGCCGTCTTCCCCCAGCACGCCGTCAAAAACAACCTGGGTCAGGTGCTCAGCGCCGCGGGCCTCAGGCAGCTCCGGATCGCCGAGACCGAGAAGTACGCCCACGTCACCTTCTTCTTCAACAGCCAGGTGGAGCAACCGGAGCCTGGGGAGGACAGGGTATTGGTGCCCAGCCCCAAGGTGCCCAGCTACGAGATGAAGCCGGAGATGAGCGCCCCCGAGATCACGGAGAGGCTGGTGCCGGAGATCAGGCGCGGCCTCTACGACTTCATACTGGTGAACTACGCCAACGGTGATCTGGTGGGCCACTCGGCCAACCTGGAGGCCGGGATCAGGGCGTGTGAGGTGGTGGACCGTTGCCTGGGCGTGGTGGTGGACGCCGGGTTAGCCATGGGATATACGGTGCTGGTGACGGGGGACCACGGCAACATAGAGACCATGTTCTACCCTGACGGTGAGCCTAACCCCAGCCACGGCGTCAACCCTGTGCCCTTCGTACTCATAAGCGGCGAGGAAGCGCTACGTAGCGTGAAGCTGAGGGGGGGTGAGGGCTTGAGCAGCGTCGCGCCGACGATCCTCAAGCTCATGGGCGTACCCAAGCCTCCCGAGATGACGGGTGAGCCCCTCATCGACCCCCAGGGGGCCTGAAAATCTACGCAAGTGTCTTATTGAACCTCAAAATATTGTTGAATATGCCGAAGAATCCGCCGAGAGATTTCTACAAAATTCTTAAACATACGCCGGGGAAGGGCTCCAATTCGACGTTGTCTTCACACTGGTTCAACCTTGCGAGGCGGGGCCGGACATGATCAAGGCGAAGGGATTCGATACCGGAAGGTATCTCTCCGCCCAGGTTCGGCGCATCATGGAGCGGGTGGACCAGTACGATAAGCTGTACCTGGAGTTCGGCGGCAAGCTCAGGTACGACCACCACGCATCCAGGGTGCTGCCAGGCTTCGAGGTGGACACCAAGGTGCAGATGCTCAGGAAGCTGGGGGCCCAGGCCGAGATAGTGCACTGCATCAGCGCTAAGGACATCGAGCGCCGGAAGGTGCGCCGCGACTTCGGCCTCACCTACGAGGACCAGATCATCAAGGACATCGGCGACTTGCGTGAGCTGGGCCTGGACGTCTCCGCGGTGGTAATCAACCGTTACGAGGGGGAGCACGCCGCCGACAAGTTCAGGCAGCGCCTCATCAACCGGGGCATCAGGGTGTACATCCATCACGAGATCGAGGGCTACCTCACGGACATCGACAGGGTGGTTAGCGAGGAGGGCTACGGCCAACCCGAGCACGTGGACACCAGCCACAGGATCGTGGTGGTGACGGCCCCCGGCCCGGGCAGCGGCAAGATGAGCTTCTGCATGAGCCAGGTCTACCAGGACCGAATGCGGGGCATAATGAGTGGCTTCGCCAAGTTCGAGACCTTCCCCATATGGAACCTGCCCGTGGAGCACCCCATCAACGTGGCCTACGAGGCGGCCACAGCCGACCTGGGCGACTACAACTGCGTGGACCCGTGGCACCGGGACGCCTACGGGGTGGAGGCCACCAACTACAACAGGGACGTGGAGAACTTCGCCATCATGCGCAGGATCATCGAGAAGATGACGGGGCCCGGGGACCCCATGGCCGAGATCAGGAGCCCCACGGACATGGGGGTTAACATGGCTGGGGAGGGCATCGTGGACGACGAGGTCTGCAGGGCCGCCAGCAGGGAGGAGATAGTGCGCCGATTCTACCAGTACCAGAGGGAGTTCGTGGAGGGACTCACCACCTACGACACCTTGGAGCGGATGGAGGCCATCATGGCCAGGGTGGGTGTGACCCCCGGGGACAGGGGCGTGGCTCTGGCCGCCAACCGGGCCCTGGAGGAGGCCCTGCGGGACCCGGAGAAGGGGTACAGGGGGCTCCACTCGGGGGCCGCCATAGAGGTCTGGGTGGACTCAGGGAAGGTGCTCCTCACCGGCAAGCGTTCGCCTCTGCTCCACTCCGAGTCCGCGGCGCTGCTGAACACGGTGAAGTACCTGGCGGGGATACCCGACGAGATCAATGTGCTGTCCCCCATCATCATAGAGTCCATCACGGGGCTGAAGAGGGGCCTGGGGCTGGACGAGTCCCTGGACGTGAAGGAGGTGCTGAACGCGCTGGCCGTTAGCGCCGTGTTCAACCCTAACGCCGCCGAGTGCCTCTCCGCTCTCCCGGCCCTCAGAGGCTGCGAGATGCACTCGACTCATCTGATGGACGGGGGCTGCGAGAAGCCCCTGAAGGAGCTGGGCCTGAACATTACGACGGATGCTAGGCTGCCCATCAGCAACTCCTGACGTTTTCACCTCGTGTCCGCGTGAGGCGCCTGTGTTGTCCGCATGGGGCGGCGGTCACTCGACGAAATCGGCCTGTCATGGCCATCAGGGTAGTTTTCGTCTGGTCTAAGCTTCAATCCGTTTTTCATAGAATCATTTATAGTCTACAAATTTGAGAAATGGGTGTATTATTGGCAGGTCAACGGCTTGACGAAGTACATTTTTGTTACCGGCGGCGTGCTGAGTGGCCTGGGCAAGGGGCTGGTCACCTGCAGCGTAGGGAAGATGCTGGAGGTCCGAGGATACCGGGTGACGGCAGTCAAATGCGACCCGTACCTGAACGTGGACGCCGGCACCATGAACCCCTACATCCATGGCGAGGTTTTCGTGCTGGAGGACGGCTACGAGGCCGACATGGACCTGGGCACCTACGAGAGGTTCCTGGGCGGCGAGTTCACGGGCCTCAACAACGTCACCAGCGGCCAGGTCTACCAGACGGTGATACGGAAGGAGCGGGAGGGCGGCTACCTGGGCCGCTGCGTGCAGATCATTCCACACGTGACTGACGAGATCAAGCGAAGGATAAGGCTGGCCGCCTCCAAGAGCAAGGCGGACGTGGTGCTGGTGGAGTGCGGCGGCACCGTGGGGGACATAGAGGGCCTGCCCTTCCTGGAGTCCTTCAGGCAGATGAGGAACGAGGAGAGGCGGGGCGACACCCTGCTGGTTCACGTCACGCTGGTGCCTGTGCTGGAGGCAGTGGGGGAGCCCAAGACCAAGCCGACCCAGCACAGCGTCAAGGAGCTGCGCGCCATAGGGCTGCAGCCGGACGTGATAGCGGCGCGCATCGAGAAGGGGCGGCTGGACAAGGCCTCCCGGAGCAAGATCGCCCTCTACTGCAGCGTGGAGGAGAGGGCCGTTTTCAGCAGCATCAACGTGCCGACCCTCTACGAGCTGCCCCTGGAGCTGGAGAGGCAAGGCATGGGAGACGTGGTCTGCGAGTACCTGGGGCTCAGGGACTGTAAGCCGGAGTGGGGCGGGTGGAGAGAGATGGTGGAACGCTTCAAGAGCCCCAAGGACGTGGTGAAGATCGCCATGTGCGGCAAGTACGCCGAGCTGGCCGACTGCTACGTGAGCGTCAACGAGGCGCTACGCCACGCCGCGGCCAAGGCCGGGTGCAGAGTGCAGATCGACTGGATCGAGACCGAGTTCTTCGAGGAGGACCTGAAGAAGACAAGCGCCCTGGACGGGTACGACGGCGTACTGGTGCCCGGGGGCTTCGGGCAGAGGGGAGCCGAAGGCAAGATCATAGCCATCAACCACTGCAGGACCCACGACAAGCCTTTCTTGGGCATCTGCTACGGGTTCCAGCTGGCCACCGTGGAGTTCGCCAGGAACGTGGTCGGCCTGGAGGGGGCTGCCAGCACCGAGTGCGTCCCGGAGACGCAGCATCCGGTAATAGATCTCCTGCCGGAGCAAAAGGGGGTGAGGGAGATGGGGGGAACCATGAGGCTGGGCGCCAACCCGGTGGTGCTCCGGGAGGGGAGCCTGCCCCACAGGCTCTACGGGGCGACCGAGATACGTGAGCGGCACAGGCACAGGTGGGAGGTGAACCCCGATTACTGGGACAGGCTGGAGGCTGCTGGGGCCGTGTTCCCGGGGTGGAGCAAGGAGAAGAAGCTGAAGGAGCTGCTGTGGCTGCCGGACCGCTACTTCTTCCTGGGCACCCAGTTCCACCCCGAGTTTAAGAGCCGGCCCTGGGCGCCGAGTCCGCCCTACTATGGGTTCGTGAAGGCGGCCTACGACAAGAAGCGGGGCAAACCACAGCCCGAGTTCTAACCCCTTCTTCAAGTTTATTAATTATTATATTCGCGTGAACAGGTGCTGGTTCTATCGAGGTGAAACCTACTGGAGCCACACAATGCCTGCCGCTCATTTCAGGAACCTTCTCTCCAGCCTTCTAAGGTGCTCCGGGGCGGCCTTTCGAGCATCCAAGTGCAGATACATAAGCGCGCCACAGATAACGGAAATAAGGGCTCCCGCTATCACCTTATTCAACGCTCCGAGGAGCAGCCCGTTGCCCAGCAGCCATAAACTAGCCAACAGCCCAAACGACTCAACTATTACCAGGTACGTGAAGAAGCCTCTGACCAGCGGGTGAAGAGGACTGCTGCTCTGCGCCGTCATCACCGTCTTGAGGTACGGCGTGTCCCCGTTGTCCATGTCCTCGCCGATGCTGGCCAGCAACCGCAGGGCCTTCAACCCCAGGGGCGTAAGCCAGTACAGGCGGGCGGCGTCCCCCTCAACCAGCCCCTCCAGCCCCCGCAGATGGTAGTTCAGGTGCCCCGTATTCAGCCCCGTCTCCCCCAGGATGCCGCTATAAGTGACTCCCATCGGTGCAGCTCCGATGATCTTGATAATGTTGCGGCGCTCATAGTGCCCTATGGCCTGGATCACCGCATCCTCCACATCGTCCTGCCCGGTGCTCGCCATCTTGCCGTCGTCTGAACAAGGTTTTAACCATTAATAACTGTATTTTACTTTGCTGGGGAGCTAAATTAAATAAAATGTGCGGCTGCGCGCACCCCTCCCACCCATGAAACTGGGCTCGAAGAAGGACAAGCCCCTCACAGCCAAGGAATTGTTTAGGGAGGATGACCCGGACCAAGAATCATAACTTCTTCACATCGTTTACAACCCTGATAGATTTGTGTACATTTAGGATTTGTTTAGAGTCGCGCGAGCTTAAAGTTGCGAGAAAAAATTATGGGGTGTTTATGATTATGCCGAGGTCCTCGGCGCTGCCGAGAAGGGTTGACGGCAGGACGCCGTTCCACTGTATAAGCCAAAGGTACCGCGCATACTCATCAGTCATCTTCTCCGTTATGACCTTGATCGCCTCTGCCGTGGCGTTCGCCTCCAGCATGATCCTCTCGGCCTCTGCCTTAGCAGATATGACCTTCTTCTCAGCCTCGGCACCGGCACTGATTATCATCCTCTGAGCCTCGGCGTCGGCGTTGATTATAGTCGCGTTCCTATCCGCCTCGGCCTGTATTATCTTCTGCTGGGCCTCGTACTGAATCCTCACCAGGATATTCTTAGCCTGCAACGCTTCCTGCTCCGCCGTGACCTTTGCCTCTATGGCCTCCATGAAGCCCGGCGTGAACTGGAAATTAACGAAGTTTACTGTCTGCACGTTTATTCCGTAAGGCGTAAGCGAGCTATCCAGCTTCTCTGTCAGTTTCTGGACTAAGACCGCTCTAGTCTTTATCAGCTCCTCCGCCGTGAACTGGGCCGTCGTAGCCTTAAGATCCTCCTGTATGACGGGCTGAAGCAGCAGGGTATGATAGTCCTTCCTCATGTTCTGGTACATCCTCCAAGCCTGGTCGGGCATGATGTTGAAATGCACCGTCAGCGTAGTCTTTATCTCCTGCAGGTCGCTGGACGCCGTGGACTCTGTGACTTCCTCTTTCTCCAAAGTCACCTTCATATCGATTATCTCTTGGACGAAGGGAAGCTTGGTTTGCAGACCCTCATCAAGGTTGACGGGCTCAACCTTGCCCATGGTCACTAAGACGCCTCTGTGACCAGGAGGAACCGCGTGGAAGCAATCAACAACTGTAACCGCCACGACCAATAAGATTATTAGAAGAGCAACCGAACGCCCCGGATGCATCTCAATGAAGTCGGGTATGTAGGGGTTGTTGTGTCCGTCCTTGAAACGGTCGTATTCCTCGCCGAACTGTTCTTTCCTCTCCGCCCTTGAATCCGCCCTCTTCCTCAGTTCATGGCCGAACCTGAGGTATAGGATGACGATGATGATGATGGCTCCGATGACCAACCCAACATAATCAAAAATGTTCATCTATCATCCTCCTTGGCTTCTTGCTTTCTCTTCTCTATGGCTACATTCACGTCGTCACCGATCTGGATGCCCAGTCTCTTGCGAACCACTGGTAGGATCGTTATCCTGTAGCCGCTTACCACCCTGGCCGGGAATTCCTCTCTTGACATTTTATTCCGTGCATAAAATGGCGAAAAATGTATATAAAAACATCGAAAATGGTGCTCATAACCGCTTAAAGGTTACGAGCGCGCACGTTTAAATGGTTTAGAATCTGTTTTGTTTGCGCTCATGAAAATATAGTATCTTCTGCCCCGCATCCCCAATTTTATCTTTCAGCATCGTATCGTAATACACCTTCTCAGGGAGATCGTAGGACACATAGACCGCTTTCGTAAGTTTATTCCTCCATTTTGCTACTGCTGCCTCCCAACCATTTGTCTTTAGATAATCAGCAAGCTGTTTAGTACCAAACCTCTGACCTGTTACACCGTGAGCGTCTTGTATGGCGAGAAAACTCCAAGCTTCAGAGAATGCCTCAACAATGGAGTCGTCGTCTGCATATGTGGCTATTATCTCATCTGGCAGCTTGCTTTCATCACTCATTGTGAGCCTGCTTGGTTTGAGCTTCTTACCCTCAGGGGCAGATGGGCTAAGCGAGTTGACTGCTATGTTATACTGGAAGAACTCCATGGCGAGGCATTGCGTTAATCCCTCTAACCCATACTTTGATGGGCAGTAAGCTACTTCAGCTATGAATCCTTTTGTTGCAGACCCTGAAGAAATATTGATGATGCTGCCTCTGCCTTGATTTTTCATCATCGGCAAGAATAGTTTACTCAAAATGAAGGGAGCACGCAGGTTTATTGAAATCGACTTATCCCATTCTTCGATTGTTGTGTCCTCGAACACTTTCCAGAGGTTATCTGCTGCACAATTGACCAGGGCATCGAGTCGTCCAAACTGTTTCAATACAAAATCTCTCAACTTGGCCATGTCGTCTAGTATTAGCAGATCTATTGGGAAAATGACACAAGTACCTCCTTTTGCTTCAATGGTGTCTCTTAATGTCGTCAATTCACTAACCGTGCGAGAGGCGGCTATTACGGTAGCGCCCTCTTCAGCGTATGCAAGGGACATATATTTTCCAAATCCTCGTCCGGCTCCAGTGACAAGGATCACCTTCCCCTCCAGTCTATTCATAACAAAAAATACCCTTCACACCTATTATCCTTTTTCTGGATAATCATGCACTCTATTACCCAGCGACGCGCGCGTATTTTAAGAGGTATTAGCGCACTCTAAATAAAGAGGTGGTTGGACGAAATCCTCACATGTGACACCGGCGTTTACCTTGACCCTATTGCTCACCGCGGTCCTATTTTGCTCCTTCGTGTCCGCTGAGACGCTTCACTTCTATCCCGGCCCGGATACCAGTCCCGATGGATTAACCCTCAACGACTTTTTTGTTGAAGTGATCGAAGACCCGGAGATAGGTGACATTTTTTTGATCAGCTTCATTCTCTCAAGCTCACCCGACAACCCGAGGATCACCTTCACGGAAAAAGGCCTGTTCATAGCCGCTATAGACCCTGAAGGAAACCGCAGAAATTTTGGGTTCAGCTATCCGGGCGAAACCATGAGCCCCGGCGGCAGTCTGATGTTTGGGGGAACCCTGACACCAGATCAGGCGGGTGAATGGAAGATCTGGCCCTCGTACGAGATACTATTCGCGGGCTCAGACTCGCTATCGAGCCTCACAAAGGAGGGCCCCGAGGAGTGGCACTCCTGTACCTTAACTGCATCTACCAGAGACTTGCCCGACCTAACCCCCACGTCACTGTCCGTGGACCCTGACGGGTATGCGGTCGGCGATGAAGTCAACCTAATGTTAACTGTTGAAAACATCGGTAGCGCAGACGCGAGTGAATGCTACGGAGTGTTATTCGTCGGTAGCAGCCTCGAAACCATGTTTCACATACCTGGGATCGATAAGGGTGCTAGCGTCCAGGTACCAATATCCTGGGTCCCGTTTCAGCAAGGTGTATGGGATCTAATAGTGTTCGTGGATTACTGGATCTCGGTGACGGAGAGCAATGAGGATAACAACATAATCGAGGCGCGGACAGAGATAACGTCGGCTGACACAACTATCCTTGAGATAGTGGCGAGGCCCACCGCGGTGGACGTCACCCATGACTCGGCCGTAATATTCTGGGAGACCAATAAAGCCAGTGACAGTAGAGTGGAGTACGGTACGGCCGCGAGAAAGTATTCCTCAGAAAAGACCGAGTCCACCCACACAATGGGTCATAGGGTCCAGTTAACTGACTTGAAGCCCTCAAGCACCTATCATTTTATTGTAGTCTCCTTCGACGAAAACGGTAACAGGGTGTCCAGTAAGGACCTGACCTTCGAGACCCCACCCGTTCTGGATGAAGTTGGACCCAGAGTGTCCATGGCTGAACCAGGCATACGTCAAGGAATCACAACGATACAGGCTGAAGCACAGGATGACGTGGGAATAGAAAGAGTAGAGTTCTATCTAAACGATGTACTAGTCTTCGCTGACTATTCCCCCCCCTACAGTTACACTGTTGATACCTCGGCGTATGAAAACGGGGTCCACCAGTTCACGACTACGGCGTATGATACTTCAGGGCAGTCCACGAGTCAAAGCAAGGATGTGGAGTTTCTCAACGTCAAGGATTCATCCATTCCGACGGTGGACATAACTTTCCCCAAAAAAGACGACAAGGTCTCGGGAAAGATACAGGTCACCGCAGCCCTGACCGACGACACGGGCCTGGGGCAAGTATATTTCAAGGTTGACGGCGGATTCGGGGCCTTCAAAGGCTATCCAACCCACCCTAAGA
>DATKWY010000171.1:0-3488 GCA_035529295.1 Candidatus Desulfaltia sp.
CCGTACCTGTCGCACCTGTGGACGTGGATGAAGACGACGTCAGGGTAGCAGGCCGGCAGCAGGGTCAGAGGCAGCCCCGTCCACGGGTCCTCCACCACCTTCGAGGAACTATACCTGAGGGTGTCGGTGCCCAGCATGACCCGGGCCGGCATCCAGGGCAACCCCATGGCTGCGGCCTTGAACCTCCACTGGAACCCGGCGTTGCTGAGCTCTCCAACTACCTTGACCCTGCCCGACTCCACGGCTCTGCGGCCCGCCGGGGACAGGCCCCTCAGCTCGTGGCCGAAAGCGTAGGCGCAATCCACCCTATTCACGACGCCCCCGGCTATCAGGATGTCCACGTCGTGGACCGCTGTTTTGCCGGCTATGGCCATCCCTGTGCGGCCCCTGCGTATCATCTCGTGGATGGCGGCCATGCTGAACCTGATGTGGCCGAAGCCCCCCATGGCCAGGTAGTCGCCGTCCCGGGTGAACCTGTGAACGGCCTCGGCCACGGTCATCCGCTTATCATCCAGGCCCCGGCTCTTGTGCTCCGCCATCCATGCCCGGGCCTCGTCGGGGTGCATCCAGCCCAGGAGCTCCCCCCGGCCCTCCTCGATGAACTTCATGGTTCCTACTGGTTCTGAAGACTCAAAATGTTTTCCGCTGAAAAAGGGTTAAAGGCTTCTCGTCTGTCATGTGATCTTCTCGTAGAAGACCAGCTTCTTCAGAGGCAGCCTCTTCCTCCTCTCCGGCCACTCATCGGGCACCCCTATGGGTATCATGCAGACCCGCTTGTACTTCTCGGATATCCCGAAGTGCTTCCTGCACAGCTCCTCGGTGACGGAGCCCGAGTAGAACACTGTGCCGTAGCCAAGGGCACGGGCAGCCAGCATTATGTGGCCCGCGGCCAGGCTGCCATCCATGTCCGTGTAGCCCTCATATCTCACGGTCTTGTCCACCAGCACCAGGACGTAGACGGGGGCGCTGAACACGTCGTCGTAGCGCTCCCTGAGCTCGCTCTCCTCGGGCACATCATAGCCCTCCTCCTCGAGCCACCGCATCCTGTTCCTGATGCTGTCCTCCTTGAGGGCCTCCAGCTTCTCCCGATCCCTGACCACCAGGTACCTGCACGCCTGCTGGTTGCCCGAGTTGGGGGCCAGCCTCGCCGCGTCAAGGATCATGTCAAGGTGCTCCTCAGGCACCGGGTCCTGCTTGTACTTCCTGACGCTGACCCTCTGCTCCACCACATCGAAGAAGGGTGGGCCCCCCGATGACTTCACTTTAGTTTTCCCGCTCATACGGCTTCACTCAGAGGACTATTTTCTACTCCAGAGGAGCTTGTTGAGCTCCAGGAGGTAACTGTCCCTCCAAGCTTCCAGCTCCTCCAGGCTCTTGCCGCCCACCATCTCGTCCACCCCGTCGATGGCCTTCTGGACAGCCGATTCAGGGGTCTCCGTCCACGTCGCCATGGTCTCCAGCCACTTGGACTTGCTGACGCCGATGTGCCTCATGAGGTACTCGATGCCCCCCTTGCCGCCCCCCAGGTGATAGGTCATGTAGGGGCCCATGATCGCCCACCTGATGCCGGGGCCCGCGCTTAGCGCCTTATCCACGTCCTCAACCGTGGCTACTCCCTGGTCCACCAGGTTCAGGGCCTCCCTCCACAGGACGGCGCTCAGCCTGTTGGCTATGAAGCCGGGGGCTTCCTTCTTCAGCACCACTGGCACGCGACCTATGTCCTCCATCAGCCTGTACGTCAGGTCCGTCGTATCCTTGCTGGTTTTAGCCCCCGGGCTCAGCTCAACAAGGGGCACCAGGTGCACCGGGTTCCAGGGGTGAGCCACGATAGCCCTCTCCGGGTGCCTCCTCATGTCGCGGGCTATGTCCGTCATGAGCAGGCCGCTGGTGCTGCTAGCGAGCACCACATCCCTGAGAGCGAGCCTATCCATCTCGGCGTACAGCGGACACTTGACGTTCAGACTCTCAAAGACTGACTCCTGTACGTAGTCGGCGCCCTCCAGCGCCTCCCCCAGGCTCGTGGTGGTCTCCAGCCGCTTAGCCGCCGCCCTAGCGTTCTTACCCAGACCCGCGTCAACCAGAGTGCCAATGTGGTGGACAGCCCTAGCTTTGGCTTCCCCCAGCCTCTCCTCAGCCAGGTCCTGCATCACGACGCTGTACCCGTTGAGAGCGAAGAGGGCCGCCCAGCCCTGGCCTATGAGGCCCGAGCCCACGAGGGCTACGCGCTTGACTCCTTCAATCATGAGTATCCCATGAAGTAGAGGCGACCACGCTTTTCATTTTTCCGCAGTCGCTACCGTTAAGTCCCCCCACCCCGAGTCTACTCCATGTCAGGTCAACATGTCTTCTCCAGGGGAGCCGACCACCTCTACGAGATGGTGAAAGGCGAGGGCGTCTACCTCTGGGACCGGGACGGCCGCAGGTACATCGACGGCAGCAGCGGCCCCATATGCGTAAACATAGGCCACGGCGTAAAGGAGGTGACGGACGCCGTAAAGCGACAGATGGACGAGGTGAGCTACGTCCACAGCAGCCACTTCATAACCAGGTCCGTGAAGGAGTGCGCCGACAGGCTCGCTGCCTTCGCCCCCGAGGGCCTGGGCCACGTCTACTTCTGCAGCGGAGGCTCCGAGGCCACGGAGGCGGCGGCCAAGATGGCGCGCCAGTACTTCCTGCTCACCAACGAGCCCAAGCGCTACAAGGTGGTGGCCAGGTGGCAGAGCTACCACGGCAACACCCTGGGCAGCCTCAGCATGAGCGGCAACATCGCCCGCCGCAGGCGCTACGTCCCCATGCTCATAGACTTCCCCCACATACCCCCGGCCTACTGCTACAGGTGCCCCTACGGCAAGACCAGGGACACATGCGACCTGGACTGCGCCAGGGCTCTGGACACTGAGATCAGGGCCCAGGGCCCCGAGCACGTCTCCGCCTTCATCGCGGAGCCGGTGGTGGGCGCCACCTTGGGCACCGTCCCCGCCCCGGAGGGCTACTTCCAGCTCATCCGGGAGACCTGCGACAGGCACGGCGTCCTATTCATCTCCGACGAGGTGATGACCGGCCTAGGCCGCACCGGCAAAAAGTGGGGCCTGGACCACTGGGGCGTCAAACCAGATATTATAGCGACGGCCAAGGGCCTGGCGGGCGGCTACCTGCCCCTGGGAGCCACCATAGCCAGCGACAAGGTCTACGACGCCTTCGGTGAGCCCTTCGCCCACGGCCACACCTACGGCAGCCACCCAGTGGTCTGCGCGGCTGGAGCCGCGGTCCTTGAGTACACGGTGAAACACCGGCTGGTGGAGCGGTCAGCCGAGAACGGCAAGTACCTCCACAGGAAGCTGGCCGACCTCTACGATCACCCATCCGTGGGCAACATCCGGGGCATGGGCGTCTTCGCAGGCATCGAGTTCGTCAAGGACAAGGAGACCAGGGAGCCCTTCGACCCCAAGCACAGGTACAACGGCAGAGTCGTGGACAGGTGCTTCGAG